>JAFUBA010000121.1 GCA_017460395.1 Clostridia bacterium
TCGGTTTCTTTCGAAACCCCCGCCCCGCTGCCAAGATTCTCGCTCTCCGGAATCTGCTGTCTTTCTTTTGCGTTTCGGTTCTATATCGTTTTCAAGGTTCATTCGCTGTCCCTCGCGAGCCAGCTTGCATATCTTAACCCCGGAACTTCCTCCTGTCAAGCATATATTTCAAATTTGTTTCAATTTGTTGTTCACTTTTGCAAAATCCGAACGATTTTTGTCATAATTCTGTCATATTTTTCGTTTCAGTCCTGTTTTCCCCAGTGTTTTGCCTGGTCATCGCTTCTCTCTTTCAGGCGAAAACAGACTTTGGTCTCTTGATTTGTCTCATTCGTGAGTCATTAGAGCGGCCCAAAGCCCATGTCTTCCGGGTCTGCATGCCGGATGCGGCGAAAAACGACATCCGATCCCGCTGTCCCGGACCTTTCCTGAGCAGCCGATTTTCTCCCCGACCATTATGATTTCCCTGACAGCCACGAAAGCCGCCCCGATAACGAGTTCCGATTTTGTCTTCCTCTCTTTATATTTCTGCATCTGTGCTCCTTCCGGTTCGTGATCTTCCCCGTTTTTTTCTCTCGAGCACCACGGATGCACCCGATCCCACCATATGCTTTACAGAACATGACATCATATTCTACAATAATTGTAGCTGTTTAAGTTATAGTTTTCTTTGTAAATAGCACCTCTGTCTATAGATAGAATCTATATGAGTTCGAATTGACTAACTACTTTGCATGCCCCTATAATCGGGCCATTCTCATTGCCTTCAAGGCAAAGAAAGGAAGTACACATTATGAAGAAACTCGTTGCTGTTCTCCTCGTCGCCATGATGCTCTTCACCGTCGCCATGGCTGAAGGTCTGACCGTCGGCCACAAGCTGGGCAAGCCCCACGGCGCTCAGGGCTTCGGTGAAGTCACCGTCGTGCTGCAGGACGATGTGATCATCGCCGTGTATCTGGACGAATACCAGTTCATGGATCCCACCGCTGAAGGCGTTGTGGCTGTTCCCAACAGCGATGCCACCTTTGGTGAGAGCGTTGTGGAAGGCAAGGTTCTTGGCTCCAAGCGCGAGAGCACTGTATACTACAGCGGCAACATGGCCAGCCGTGGCGGTGCCACCGTCGCCATCGACGCGAACTACGATGCCATCCAGGCTTTCGCCGTGGGCAAGACCGTGGCTGAGCTGAAGGAAGTCATCGAAGGCAAGGAAGCCACCGAAGTGATCGACGCCGTGTCCGGTGCTACCCTGGCTGACACCCCCAACTACCTGGCTCTGATCATCGAGGCTGCTGAAGCCGCTAAGTAAGGCATCAGAAAGCTGCACGCCTGCCGTCTTGGCAGGCGTTTTTCTGTGTCCCGAAGCATCCGTCATTGCACAGGCAGTGCCTCAACAGAATTGTAGCCTGCCAGTATCAAGACAGTGGCCTGCGTTTTCGATATACTTTGAGCGTGCCGCCCGTCTTGGGGCACCATACAAAGCACAATCCACTCCCTCCCTGGGTAAAATCGTTCAGATGCTTCACCGGAATTCTGTTGGAGGTCTACTGCCCACCCTGTATCATCCTGGTATCTCCTCGAGGTGTATTCAGAGAGGCAGTACACATCCCCCTCCATCGTTACAGGTAGCCGACTCAGAAACCACGTGAAAGGAACACTCCCCATGACGGACATGCTCCATCACATTGGACGATCCGCAAAACAATACACCATCATGCACGCAGACCGGTGTGTGGCTTCTATCCGCGCAGACGGCACCTGCTCCATCTATGACCCATCCTTCATGCCCTTCCATCTGTATCTGGAGAAGGCAGATGCCGGGGAGCCGGAGACCCGGGCTAACAATCTGGCAAACTTCTCTGCCTGGTGCGCATCGCGCATCCTGCACCCTGGCCGCCAGTACGCAGATGTCCTCTTTGCCAGCATCGGTGCACCCAGGGCGCCGACCGAACGGGAACGCGCCGGCATCGCCCTTGCCTGTCACTGCGCAGCCATGACGGACGTGTACTGGGTCAAAAGTCGCGAGGAGAAGACAACCTATGACGACATCTGCCTCTTCGATAAGCCTTTGTCGGGCGCCTTCGTGGACGTGAGCCTGCGAGGAAAGTCCCTGACTGCCGAGAGCGCTGCGCTGATTAACCCCGGCAGCGTGGCAGCCGATGTCTCCACGCAGGGCATGGCACCGAAAGCCTGGGTGCAGCAGGATGGCGTGTTCTACCTTCTCAAGGGTAGCGGGGATAACGAAGTGAACACTGAGCTCCTTGCCAGCCGGATCGCCCGGTGCTTCCGCGTAGATCAAGTCTTGTATGACCCCTTTCTGTATGGCGGGCAGCTGGTGTCCTCCTGCCGTCTCATCACCTCCAGAGACTACAGCATCGTGCCCATGGAGCACGTGGAGATCTATGCCGCAAACCACGACACAGACATTCACTCGCTTGTCCGCCGCTATGATCTCTACGGCTACCACATGATGAATCTGATCGACTATCTTGTGGGTAACACAGACCGACACTGGGGGAACTGGGGCTTCCTCGTGGACAATCGCACGAACACACCGCTTCGGCTCTTTCCGCTGATGGACTTCAACAGAGCTTTCCAGGCATATGACACGCTGGAGGGCGGACGCTGCCTTACCACACCCAGACCCATGAGCCAGATGGATGCCGCCCTAGAAGCCGTGCGAAACGTCGGTCTACATCCCCAGGAGGAAGTGCGGCAGGACTGGTTCCATGATCCCGCCCATTGGGACATGTTCCGGAAACGATGGGACGTTCTCGAGGCCGCTGTGCCCACCTGCACAGAAGGATAAGACAGGCGTCTCAGCAACAGCACAGGCCCTCAACGTCTGCTGCCACGATTCCAGCTGCATCCATGCGGGAACCCACGACCTGTTCATCGGATGCATAGCCGGGAATGTACTGGGCAAGCGGCGCACCGCCTGTATGGATACCCGAATATAACCGAAGGACATCTTCGCCCCACCGGCCTTGCCGCTCTGCATGGATGGACAGTTTGCATGCCAGGAGCGCTGTCACTTCAGCCCGGGCGACCTGTTCTCCTGAACGGAGAGGCACATGGCAATGACATGCACTCCAAACACAACCGCGGTGATCATCACCGGGAAAGGATCGGAAACCCTATGACTTTCAGATTTGCCAGCGAGGACGACTGCGCGCTGATTTTTGACTTCATCCGTCTTCTGGCCGCCTACGAGAAGATGTCCGACCAGGTTGTCGCGACAGAGGAGCTTCTGCGCGAGTGGATCTTCCATAAGCACAGCGCGGAGGTGCTGTTCGTGTGCGAGGAAGACCGGGAGGTCGGCTTCGCGCTCTTCTTCCATAACTTCTCCACCTTCCTCGGCCGGGCCGGGATCTACCTGGAAGACCTGTTCGTGCTCGAGGAGTACCGGCACCGGGGATACGGAAAGGCTCTGCTGAAAAAGCTCTCACAGATCGCCGTGGAGCGTGGCTGCGGGCGTCTGGAATGGTGGTGCCTTGACTGGAACCGTCCGAGTATCGAGTTCTATCGGTCCCTCGGCGCCCAGGCGATGGACGAGTGGACAACCTATCGCCTCACCGGAAAGACGCTGGAGGACATGGCCAGATAGTCTGATTACCCCAAAGATCCAGCATGGATCTGAGCTGGAAAATCGTATCCCGCAGCCCATCCGGAATCCAGATTCCTTTGGGAACAGGTATCGCTGATTCACTGAAATCCATTTCGGTGAAATCGATTTCAGTGAATTGCATTTCGGTATGTTGGAGTCACACTCATGAAATCAGAATTCAAAGGACGGAGCAAAGAGCTCGCGAAGCTTCGCGGAGCCTTTCAGCAGGAAGGCTTCGTCATGGCCGCCGTTTACGGCAGGCGCGGTGTCGGAAAGACGGCACTGATCCATCGGTTCATGCAGGAGCAGCACTGCCGGTGCATCTCCTTTACCGCACTGGAGCGGGAGGAGGGAGAACTGCTCTCCATGATGACCGATGCCGTCCTGTTTGGTCTTTCCCCGGATCTGGTGGGCACGGTCACCTTCCCTGACTTCAGAAGCCTTTTTGCATACGTCGGCCGGCAGGCCGAAAGAGAGCGGATCATCTTCTTCATCGATGAATACCCCAATCTTACAAGGAAGTGCCCGTATATCCCCTCTCTTCTTCAAACGGTCATTGATACCCAGTGGCAGGCAGGGAATCTGTTCTTCATCCTCTGCGGTTCCCAGATGAGCTTCATGCAGGATGAAGTGCTCTCGGCTTCTTCGCCCCTGCACGGTAGAAACTCCCTGGAGCTCAAACTGCGGCCGCTCAATTACCTCGAAACCGCGGAGTTCCTGATTGGATTCACCTGCGCGGAAAAGGCGATCTGCTATGGACTGTCCGGCGGCATGCTGAGGTACATCCGGCAGTTTGACCCCACCCGCAGCCTGGAAGAGAACATCATCCGGCAGTTCTATTCAGAAGATGGCTTCTTCTCCGAAGACCTGATCCAGTCGGTCATCACAGACAGCAGGCAGGACCATGCCCTGTACAGCACGATCCTGACCGCCGTGGCCGCCGGTCACACAAGGCATCGCGAGATCGCATCCTTTGTCGGGACTGATGATGTCACCTATCCCCTGAAGGTTCTGGTTAGTGCCGAAATCCTGGAGAAGTCTGCAGCCATAAGGCCCCGCTACGCCCTTGGCGACACCATGCTTCAGTTCTGGTTTCAGTATGTCACCAGGGCGACCAGCTCTGTCTGTGCAGGCAGCGGAGAGATGTACTACCGGTCCTTTGTGGCGTGTCACATTCAGGACTACATGGGCCGTGTCTTCCGGAACATGGCAAAAGAGTATCTTCTCCTCCGCGCCGGGCGCGGCCGGATCCCCGCGCTCGATGAGGTCTCGGACTGCCGGACGGGTGTACCTGCCGGTGGGCAGCGTCCGAGGCAGATCGGGATCGATCTGGTGGGGCGCCACTGGCAGGACATCCTGCTTGTCGGAGCATGCAGCTTCAGGAAAGTCCCTATTGAAAAAGAGGACGTTGAAAGTCTGATAGGTGAAGTCAGTGATCTGTCCGCATCAAGGCCTCTTGTCTGTATCTTCTCGCTGGGAGGATTCGCAGAAGACGTTCCGAAAACGGATGACTGTCTCCTGATCGGCATCGAAGACATGTACAGACAGATGTAAGACACAGAAAAAGTGCAGCCACCCCGGAAATCAGGGTGGCTGCTGCTTATGTTTATCTGAACACGACGTCAAAGGCATTGTAGAGGTAGAAGCGGCTCATCAGCGTCTGATGGAGCTCGCCGGAGATGGCATAGTAAAGGTTGTTCACCGAGCTGTCCGTGCCGAAGCTGAAATCATCCGTGTCCTGGATCATGGCAGAGATGAGCGCTGCATTCACGTCATACATCATGTCGCGCTTGCCGCCGCAGGCTGCATAGATGAAGAAGTCGTTCCGATAGTCCGCCTGGGCGTCCAGGGCATCTTTGATCATCTGGATCTGTTCCTCGACGGGCATATCCAGGCTCATCTCCTCCGCGCCGCTGATGTTGGCAGAGAAGGGCATGAAGTACTTTGCCCTGTCCAGGCTGTGGAAGAACTGGTGCCAGCAGGCATAGCAGCCCCTCGAGAAGCCTGCAAAAGCCCTGTGATCGCGGGATGCGATGAAGCCAGCGTCATCGGTGGTCTCGGCATAGGTGCGGAACGTGCTCTCCACCAGAGGCATGATGTCATCCCGCATCTCCTTCTCGGAGAAGGCTTCCATGTTGATCAGCCGATTCTCATAGTCGTAGTAGTAGCAGGGGAACACCATGATGAACGGATCCGCCACGCCCACCTCGATCATGTTGTCCAGGGCGTTCTTGGCCTTCTCGTCCCCGATGAAGCTGTCCTGCACCTCGTTGGTGCCGGGGAGGAAGTAGATGATGTTGTAGCGCTCTGCGCCGTTTTCATCGTAGCCATAGGGAAGATACACGTTCACGTAGCTGTCCAGCTCATCGCCGTAGGCCGCGGTCCTGTAGTCCAGGCGCACCACGGTGCCGGGCTGCTCGGAGGGTTCATCGTAGAACTTGTTGTCGTACTTTTTGAAGACCGTGTGCGCGCCGACGACGTCATCTGTCTCGATGATCTTTTTGTCCTCCGGGCGCTGTCTGCCCTCTGAAAGCGCCGGGATGGCGAGGAGGACGATCATGAGGGAAAGAGCCAGTGCAAGCAGCCGTTTCATTGTTTTGCTCCTTCTGTTTTTTCATGGAAAGTCAGGTGCTGGCAGGGGAAGTCACCCTCCCCTGCACCTTTTGTTACTTTGCCGCCTGCTTCTTCGCCTTGCGGGAGGAGAGGATCGACAGGCAGAGGAACAGGACTGCCAGGACGCCGGTGCCGATCTGTCCATATTGGATGGTATCCTGCCACCAGCCGTGCACTTCCTCGACGATGGTGTTGAAGCCCATGCCGTTCATGGCGTTGGAGTTGGCCACGGTGTAGAGAATGTGCTTGCTGGCCTCGCGCATGGCGCTGACGACCTGCGGATCGTCGGTGTAGGTCTTGAGCTTGTCTGTCCACTTGGAAGCGTCGTTGCAGTCCCATGCATCGCCGCCGGCCAGCAGGCCCTGCACCACGTCCATGAAGTTATTGTTGTTGGAGAAGTCGGTGATGGCAAAGCCCGGCATGCCGAACTCGCCCCTGAGAATGTTGGTGATCAGGTTGTAGTCACCGCCGGCCCAGATGGCGCCCAGACGGTTGAAGGAGGTCATGACGCAGTAGGCGTTCGCATCGGTGATGGGATACTCGAAGGCCTGCAGATAGATCTCGCGGGCGGCCTGCTCGTTGGTCCACACGCAGATGCCGTCGCGGCCCGTCTCCTGATCGTTGAAGGCAAAGTGCTTGTTGTAGACGTACACGCCCTTGCTCTGGATGCCTGCGGTCTCGGCGGCGCAGGTCTTGCCGGAAACGAAGGGATCCTCGGAGTAGTACTCAAAGTTTCTGCCAGAATAGGGGGTACGGTGGATGTTGGCACCGGGGCCATAGATGCCGGAGTAGGCCTTGCGGTTGGCCATGAGGCAGTCATTGCCCATGGAGCGGCCCACGGCCTCGGCCACGGCGGGATCGAAGGAGGCAGCCATCACGTCCTCGGAGGTGTAGCTGGTGGAGGAGGAGCCGCCGGTCAGGGTCGCGGTGATGCCCTGGGGGCCGTTCTCGTCCTTGGTGGCAGGCTTGCCGACAGACTTGACCGCGGCAGTCGCGTGGTAGGTCTGGCCGATGAGCTTGGCCATCTCGTTGAACTTCACCTGATCCATCAGGTCATCCCAGGTGTAGGTGTTCCCGTCCTGCAGGGTGATGGACCCGTCCAGCGGCACCCCGATGAAGTGCGCCAGGGTCAGCTCACCCTCCTTGCCCATGGTGGGCATCTCGCCCTTCTTCTCGGAGTCGATGATCGTGTTCAGGGCCTTCACCAGGTCGTCGGTGGCCGCCATCTGCACTGCGGCGCGGTAGGTGCCGGAGGAAAGATCGGCCTTCGGCATGGTGCCGTTCCAGTCGGCACGGGTCAGATACTTCACATCGTTGCTGGTGTCCTGGTCGAACCTGTTCAGATCGCCGTGGTCCAGCTGGTTGGTGATTTCAAAGCCGGTGTGGCTCTTTGCATAGGTCGTTGCGTCCTGCTTTGCCTGCCTGTAGAGCACGGCCAGGTCCGCGTTACCCTCGCCCACCATCTTTCCGGTGTCCACGGTGCCGTTTGACGCATCGTTCTGGGCGGCCTTCTGCATGAGAATATTGTTCAGGGCCTCGTGGGCGCCATTGCCGGTGGCGAAGTAGTAGTTGCCCTCGTCCACGATGTAGGTTTTTGCGCCGTTTGCGTCATAGGTGCGCATCTCGCTCCTGTCGACCGAGACGTTCGCCGTCACGGTCTTGCCTGCGGGCACGTCCACCTTGGTATAGCCCACGAGCTCGACGGCGGCCTTCTCGATGCCGTTCAGGCGGTCATACTCGGTATAGGGAGACTGCATATAGATGAGGACGGACTCCCTGGCATCGCGGGAGGAGGGGTTCGTCACATCAACGGCAAAGTCAAATCTGTCGCCGTTTTCCTTCATGGAGAGCCTGCCGTAGGTGAGATCGCTGTAGGTGAGGCCATAGCCGAAGGGGAAGGCCACGGTCTTTGCATAGTCGTAGTCGCCCACGTTGGCGTTGCCGAGCACGGCATCCTCATAGCGGGTCTCGTAGTAGCGATAGCCCACGTAGATGCCTTCCTGGTAGACCACGTAGTACTCGTTGTTGGTCTTGCTGAAGGCCAGGCCCTTCTCGGCGGCGTTGGTGTAGGAGGTCACATAGGCGTTCTGAACCGCAGGGGATGTGGTGTTGTCATAGCAGTAGGTGTCCACGAGACGGCCGGAGGGATTGACCTTGCCCACCAGCAGATCGCCGATGGCGCGGATGCCGCTCTGGCCCACTTCGCCGACCCACAGGCAGGCGTCGATGCCGTAGTCCCTGCCGCACACCTCGGGGCTGAGCACGTCCAGCTCCACGGCGTTGGCGGTGTTGAGGAGGAGCATGATCTTCTTCACGCTGCCCTCAGCCTTCAGATCAGCGAGCTTCCCCAGGATGTCCTTTTCCTCCTGGCTGATGGACAGCATGTTGCCGCCGGCATCCGCTGCACCCACCACCGGCAGGTCCTTGCCCTCGCCGCACACGCGGCCGATCACCATGATGGCTGCGTCCGGATACTCGGAGACAGAGTTCCACTCGGTGTCGCTGAAGGCACTGAGGGGTGCCTCGTTCACGGCGAACTCTTCGTTCTTGAAGATGTAGTTGTTGAGAGAGCCTGCAGCGTCCTTCAGGCCGTAATCCTTGCCCTTCCCCTCCGTGTAGAAGCTCCACACGGTCGGGTTCACGATGAAGCCGTCGTCCTCAAGGGCTGCCTTCAGGGTGGTGGCATCCGCATTGTTCATGCCGCCGGACCCCGTGCCGCCGTAGACGAACCTGGCGGAGGTGGTGCCAAACAGGCTCACCTTTGCGCCTTCATGAAGCGGCAGGGCGGCGTCCTTATTCTGCATGAGCACGGCGCCGCTGGCCACCACGGACTCACAGATGAGGTCCGCGGCCGACGCCTGCTCCGAGCTGGTTTCATAGTCTGACACAAACCTTGGCGGCAGGTCCTCCGCCGCATCGCCCACCACCGTGGATCCCTCGATCCCCAGCACCATGTTGATGATGGTCGCGTAGTTGTTCGCAATGGGACCGGCGATCATGAGGAAGACGAAGAGAAAGGCAAACACGCCGCAGAGAATCTTCCATCCAAGCTTGCCGTGGGGCTTATTGCTCTTTGCCATCTGAATCGATGCCTTCTTTCTGTATGGCCTGCTTACAGTTTCGAAAAAAGGGCCGCCGCACTTGCCGCGGCGGCCCGGGGGATCTGACTTACTCCACGATGTTCACCAGGGTGGTGAAGCCTTCGGGCAGGGTCACGATATTGTTTTCCAGGGTAACGTCATCCAGATCCAGGCGCAGGTCCTGCACGGTCAGGGTGGCGCCGGCGATGTTGTGGTTTGCCAGGAAGTCGGCAGCGCCGTCATCGGAGCCGTCCGGGAA
>JAFUBA010000122.1 GCA_017460395.1 Clostridia bacterium
CAGCAGCAGGGGACAGCAACAGTCGAAGTTCGAAACACCGGACGTGTACCGGGGAAGACCGTGGCGCAGCTGTATGTTCGAGGACCAAAGGCTAAGATCGACCGCCCGGAGATCATTCTGTGTGCATATAGGAAGACAAAAGAGCTGGCAGCAGGGGAGAGAGAGACACTGACACTTCTCTTTGATTTCAGAGACTTCTCCGTCTTTGATGATCGCGGTCAGATCCTGAAATCTGCTTTCCTGCTGGAAAAGGGAGACTACCAATTCCTGCTCGGGGACTCGGCGGAGCATCTGATTCCCTTCAATGAACTCCTGCCTCTTTCAGACCATCAGATTCTTCTGAGGGCCAAAGAGAGATGTGTCCCAGATCAACTCCACAGACGCCTCCATGCAGATGGCACCTATGAAACAATCGAATGTCCCGAGGAACCAGGGCCCAAACCCATTCCCGACACGCTTCCCCCGGACGGCCAGCCTCCGGAGGAGAAAAGCTGGATCGATGTAAGCAGCCGATGGGGTCGGACGAATCTGCCGCAACTGAGAGACGTGCAGGATGGCGCCATGGATCTGAAAGCCTTTACGGACCATCTCTCCACTGAGCAGCTGGTGCATCTCCTTGGCGGTCAACCCAACCGAGGTGTGGCAAACACGTATGGAGTGGGGAATATTCCTGCATACGGCATCCCGAACGTCATGACGGCAGACGGACCTGCAGGGCTGCGTGTGCTGCCAAGGTGCGGCGGTGTCAGGACAACCGCATTTCCCTGTGCCACCCTCCTGGCATGTTCGTTCAACCCTGAACTCATTGAGCAGATTGGCCAGGCTGCGGCTGAAGAAGTCCTGGAGCAGGGGATTGGGATCTGGCTGGCACCCGCCATGAACATCCACAGAAGTCCCCTGTGCGGGCGGAACTTTGAGTATTACTCGGAAGATCCGTTGGTATCGGGCAAATGTGCCGTCGCCATGGTCCGTGGTATTCAGAAGGTCGGCGTGGCTGGAACCATCAAACATTTTGCCTGCAACAACAAGGAGACCAACCGGAGAAACTCCGATTCCCGGGTTTCGGAGCGTGCACTCAGAGAAATCTATCTGCGTGGCTTCGAAATCGCGGTGAAGGAAGCACACCCATGGTTCCTTATGACCTCCTACAATCTCATCAACGGCATCCGGGCTTCTGAGAACGGTGACCTGATCGACGGTATTCTCCGCGAAGAGTGGGGCTATGACGGCGCCGTGACCACGGACTGGTATACCTTCGGTGAGCAGTGGAAGGAAATCCTGGCAGGCAATGACCTGAAAATGGGCCGCGGGATGGATGAAGATACGCTGGAGAAAATCAGGGAAGGGAAGCTTTCGGAAGAAAAGGTACGGGAATGTGCCCTTCGGATTCTTCGGCTGATTCTGAGGATTAACTGAATCGCCTGATCCTGGGAGACATCCCGTCCCCTTCAGACTGCTATCTTTCATATACACACATGAAACAGGTGAGATCATGACATTTCATAAATTCGGGCGCCCAAATCTTCCACTTATGATTCTTTTGCAGCCCAGTTGCCTCAGGTGGGATGTCTTTGAATCGGTGATTGAAAAGCTGAAAGATGAGTATCATCTCCTCGTTCCTGCCTTCCCGGGGTATGATCCCGATAAACCGGAAGATGACTTTCCGGGGGTAGAAGAGGTGGCAGGTGAGATTGCAGATTATCTCGTGTCCCAGAACCGTCAGGAGGTTGAGGCCATCTATGGCCTGTCCATGGGCGGCAGCGTGGTGTTTCGGCTGCTCACCGATCCGCGTCTCCATTTCTGCCACGTGGTGATCGATGCCGGCATCTCGCCCTACCAGATGCCCTACCTTCTGACCAGGTGTGCCGCCGTGCGCGACTATGTGGGTATCCGGATCGGCAAGCATCTCAGCCCGACGATTCTGGCCCGGCTGTTCAGTGCGCAGAAGTTTTCACAGGAAGATCTTCAGTATCTGCAGACTGTGCTTCGCGGCATGAGTTCCAGGACCATCTGGAACAGCTTTGAAAGCTGTAACAATTTCTCATTCCCGGCCGTCTGCCCCAAAACATGGGACCACATGGTGTACTGGTACGGCGAGAAAGAGCGATCGAAACGGACGAAGGAACTGAAATTCATGACGGAGCACTTCCCGCAGATTCATCGCCTCTGTCTTCAGGGAATGGACCATGGAGATCTCCTGATCGTCTACCCCGATCTGTTTGTGAAGATGCTGATCAACACCCTGACCATCAACGCACCGGTCTTCCTTGACAGGAGGGGACGTGCTCTACCGCAATCGGACGAAGAAATACGTGCAGAAGATGCGATTCGTACAAGTTCGGATTCCGAACAGACAGGTGCTGATACCTGAGGCAGCAGAGATGACACACTGTACCCATTCTCAGAACGATCCGGAAGATCATAGATACTCTCGGGATTAAACGACTTTCCTTCAAAAGATCCCTGTTTCGGATCTTTGTGAAAATCAGGATTTCATCCTTAACATGCATGAAGCCTTCCCCAAAAGAAAACGATAGATTCAATCAACTACTTGAAAAATCGATAAAATTGATATTTGGAATAGGAGCAATGACGGATATGGATTTGGGTCAGGAGAGCAGGGAATATGTTCAGGCAGCGCTGGAAGAACTGGTGATCGGGGCAAGCTCTATGCCCCTGTGGGAAGTATTCGAGGTAACGCCCGGGGATTATGCGAGTGTTCCGGTCAGCCGCCTGACGGATGTGGGTACGGCGGCAGGGATCAGAAATCTGAGCTTAGAAAGGTGCCTGCGCATGTCTGTCAGCGATCTGCTGAAGAAAAAGGGCATGGGCAGGGCTGCCATCCGGCGCCTTTTGAACAGTCTCTACGATTTCTTTTATGATTCTGATGAAAGTGCTCAAGATGTGCCTTACAAGGCTGTGACGCCTCTGATTGAGGTCAGCGACTGCATTGAGAAGGGTGACTGGAACACGGTCCGGGATCAGCTGAAAAAGAGGACAGATGGAGACGAGCAGAAAACGCTGATGGAGCTTTCGCGTATCCTGGAAGCTGCTGTCAGCGTGGATCTTGAAACACTCCTCAGACTCATTGACGGCTCCGACGGCAGCAATGCGATTGACGTGACGCGTCAGCTGATCCTCGATAAGCAGGAGGAAGGCTACGCTGAAGATATCTGGAAGGCATTTGTGGAAGATGCAGAGTATCTCATCGGTCGTCTTCCGGAGGACAGGAAAGCCCTGAAGCTGCAGTCCTTCTGGAAGGTTGTAGGAAAGAAAAATCTGGCCCCCAAGCTGGAAGCGTTCCTGAAGTCCAGAGATCCTGATTTTCAATCCCTTATCAAGTGTCTCCCTGTCATGCAGACCTGGCGTCCCAGAGACCTGTTCGTCTTCCTGATGCTCCTTGCCTGGGCGAATTTCCACCTGGATGCAGACGTGCGCGAAATCATCCGCGTGTCCTTCCGGCGGGAGGAATACAGGTATGTGGTCAAGGAACGAATGAAAGGAAAGACCCTGGAGGCCATCGGCCAGGTTGTGGAAAGCACGCGCGAGTGGGTTCGGCAGCTGGAAAAGCGGGCCGTCGACTTTGCCGTGGAAAAAGCCAAGGAAATGCGGACTTTCCATAAGCTCCTGTGCCTCAATGAAGGAAATAATCTGATGGCTGGCGATCTTATCCGCCGCTCACTCGGGACCGATGGCGATCTGGTGACCTTCATGTTCTCCGATGCCAAGGATACGCCCAAGCTGCCCTACCAGTACGAAGAGGGATCGGATCTGTTCGTCTTTTTCCGCCCGCACTATTCCAAGGCAGAGATGGAGCAGTTCATCTCGAGTCTTCCAAACACCATTCCGGCATCCGATATTCCGCAGCTGCTGGCCAAGGCAGAGGCTGCACATCTGCCCCTTGATGTCACGGAATACAGGATACGGCACGAATTCAACTCCATGGGCGACAGCTCGTGGTTCCAGCGTGGCAGAATGAACCTGGCGGAAAAGTGCGCCAAGGTTCTGGAATTCTATTATCCGGGTGGCATTCACGCCACCGACTCAAGGGAACTTGTGGGGTTCCGCAAGCATCTTAAGGAGCTGTTCGGGGATACGAAGATTTCTGAAACGGACCATGCGCTTTGCGCTGTGATCACGAGGGTGGGCATGCTCAGGGACCGCGGCACCTATGCTCCCTATAGAGAGAATATCCTGCCAAAAGAGCTGGTGGAAGAGATCCGTGACTATATCCGACAAGGGGATTCCGGCGTCTACATGGCCAACACCCTCTTTGAAATCTTCCGCGACAAGCTCGCACCCTATGGCGTGGACAACCGCTTCTACATGCAGGGTGTCCTGAAGCCCCAGTTGGAAGGCGAGTTTGAGACAAACCGCGACTATTTCTTCCGTGACAGCCAATCCAACCAGTTGCATGCACAGATTCGTGCCTACGTGAAGGACAAGGGGGGCTTTGTCAAGAAGACCGAGCTCAATCAGGCATTTCCGGCCGTTCCGCAAATGGTCATGTCCATGGCGCTGCAGAGTACGGAGATCATTTCCTCCTTCGGCGACTATATCCATGTAGACAATCTGCACCTGACAAAGAAGGACATTTTGGCTTTCAAGAAAGCGATTGTAGAGCTTCTTCAGGACGGGAACGTCCACAAGTCCACAGAGGTCCTGCAGCAGATGAAGACAAATTATCCGGAGATACTCGAAAAGGTCCAGGCCCATAACCAGTTTGGCCTGTTCAGCACCATCCAGAGCCTTCTCACGGATGATGTGGTGACGCTTCGCCCGAATATGGCGCTCACGGGTACCCCGGGGGCGACCAGGCTGCTCACCCAAAAGGATAAGATGCTGCACAGCCGCAAGGAACGTGAGCCAAGGACAATCGTGCGCGAGGTCACAACCTATCAGGATATTCTGCAGGCGATTCGTGCCACGAAGAACAAGGGCATGAACATTCAGGACATCTATGACCGCTATCACATCACCAAGCAGCGCCTGGATGCCATCGTGGCGGAAAACAACATGATGACCATCGGTGAACGGCTGATCGACGTCGATACTCTGAAGGGCGTGGAAGAGGATTTCCCCGAGATCACAAAACTCATGAAGGATCTCTTTGACGATTATACCGTCGTACGTTCAAAGTCGCTGGTGGCGATTCTTGGTACATGGGAACCCATGACACACTTCCTGAAGACCAACTCCTTCAAGGGTGAGGAAGCATGCCTGGATGTGGCCAAGTACCTGTTTGAGAAAAAGTGCGAGGGTGGCCTTCGTCTGTACTTCCACCGCAACCAGTCGATCTCCACGATCGACGATCCCAATGATATTGCCCTCATCTGGCAGATCAGGGAATATGTCAGGCGCAAGGACCGTCCTGTGGCACTCACGGACCTGTACAGCCATTTCGAGTATGCGGGCTACAGGACGACCATGATGCGCTATGATCTCCGCCTGGGGCTCGATCCCTATTTCTACCTGACCGGGCCGGATGAGATCATGGCATACGAGAATATGCCTGTGACCGATGAGTTCCTGAAGATGTGCAGGGAAAAACTGATGGAGAAGCTCGGCTGCACTAAACAGCAGCCACTCCTTCGGATGTACCTGCTGGATAACGAATGGCTGGAAGAAAATCTTCCCAGATTGCACCCGCAGGTGCCCTGGAACCGTGTGATTCTTCAGCAGGTGATGATCTTCCACGGGGAAGCACTGGGGATCCGTCTCATCCGTGTGCACCGCGTGGGCGAGCTTGGAAAGATGCACAGCTATGCAGCTCTCTGGGAAAGCCCGATCCAGACTATGTCGGACGCTGTCTGGCAGGACCTGCACGAAGACGGGATGACGGGCCAGACCGTGAAGATCGAGGAACTGTGCAAATGGCTCCTGAAAAATGGTGTGGTGGAGAAGAAGAACATCGACACCCACTTCAAGGTCATGAACATGCTCTCTGACGGAAATCATTTTCACTTTAACTCCGACGGCAGCATCGTGACCATCGAGGGATAGAATGAAACCACAAAAGCCACAGGATCTCCTGTGGCTTTTGTAATGTTTCCGGATGCTTCGTGTGTTTTGAACCCCTGCCTGAATCCATCGCTTACTCAAACATGGTGGTCATGCTTCAGGATGCTGATAAAATCCGGCATGTCATCCTTTCTGTGAGACCATCACGACGCAATTTGCAGAGATGCCCTCCATCCGCCCCTCAAAGCCCAGGTGCTCTGTGGTCGTGGCCTTGACGGACACATCCTGAAGGGGGAGCGACAGTACCTCTGAAAGACGCTCCCGCATCTTCTGGATAAAGGGAGCAAGCTTCGGCTTCAGGGCACAGATGGTGAGATCCAGGTTCTGCACATGTGCCCCGTGCTCCCGCAGTACCTCGTTGGCCCTTTTCAGCAGGATCATGGAATCGATATCCCGGTACGCTTCGTCCGTGTCCGGGAACAGCTGCCCGATATCGCCAAGGGCGACAGCGCCCAGCATGGCGTCAATCAGCGCGTGGGCTGCGACGTCTGCATCGCTGTGCCCGAGGAGTCCCACCGTGTGCGGAACCTCCACGCCGCAAAGGACAAGTCTCCGGCCCTCCACCAGGCGGTGGACATCGTAGCCGGTGCCCACCCGCAGCCGCTCGGGCCTTTCGTGTAAAATCATCTCTGCCATGAGCAGATCCTCCGGAGTTGTGATCTTGATGTTCCGGTAGCTTCCCTCGGTCCAGGTGACAGGCAGCCCCATGGCCTCAAGAAGCGATGCATCATCCGTGCCGTCGATCTGATGTTCCCTGGCATATTCGTGGGCTTTTACAATCAGCTCCCTCCGAAAGCCCTGGGGCGTCTGCATGGCGCGGAGGGATGTGCGGTCCAGCGTTTCCAGGATCTGCCCGTCTTTTTCCGTCCGCTTGATCGTATCCTTCACAGGGACCGATGCGATGCCGCTGCCCGTCTCTGTGACCGCGTCCTTCACGTGCTGGATGGTGAGTGAATCCACAAGGCACCTTGCCCCGTCATGGATGAGGACGTAGGCTGCGTTCTCCGGCAGGGCTGCAAGGCCGGCTGCCACGGAAGCCTGGCGCGTATTCCCGCCACAGACCGTCTGGATGCCTGAAAAGGGCGTGCCGCTCAGGCTTTCCCGGACGGCTGTCTCGTCCTCCTTTCGAATCACGAGGATCAGCCCGTCCACGAAGGGGGAGAGGGCCTCGAGAGACCTGAGAAGAACGCTCTTCCCGTGGAGTTCCAGCAGGACCTTGTTTGTCTGCAGCCCCATGCGGCTTCCGCTGCCGCCGCACAGGACGATCCCATAAAAGCGGCCCGCCATCTCAGGCACGCTCCTCGGCCATGCCCGCGTCCTCGGAGAGGATTTTGAACATGTCACCAGCGTTTTCCTTGCGAACGGTCTCCTGGACCTGCAGGATCTCGTAGCGTCCAAGCTTGTCCCCGAAGCGGATGGTCATGATATCCCCGGCCTTCACCTCGGCACCGGGCTTGGCCACCTTCCCATTGAGGGTGACCCGTCCGCCGGCACAGGCCTCGTTGGCCACCGTCCGCCGCTTGATGATTCTCGATACCTTCAGATATTTATCCAGTCGCATACTCTTCTCCATATTCAAAAAAATCACCCGCAGTTACTCGCTGCGGGCGCTTGGATTACTGATTCACAGCATCCTTGAGGGCCTTGCCAGCCTTGAAGGCAGGAGCCTTGCAGGCAGCAATGTCCAGGTTCTCACCGGTCCGGGGGTTCCGGGCGGTGCGAGCGGGACGGTCGCGCACCTCGAAGGTGCCGAAGCCGATCAGCTGAATCTTGTCACCGCCGGCCAGCGTTTCGGTCACGATGTCCACGAAGGCGTTCACAGCCTTGTCTGCATCAGCGCGCTTCAGGCCAGCACGTGCGGCCAGTTCTGCGGCCAGTTCACTCTTGTTCATAATGGAATTCCTCCTCAATTTAGGATAATCTAGCTTCAAGCACAGCGCCAGCGCGCTGCCGGACCCGAAAAAGCCTTACTTTTCCGAAGCCGTAGCCAAGTATACATCCAATTCCCCGTCTGTCAAGTCTTCCAGCCGTTTTCCGTCCATTCGTACCCTGCTTTCAAGACTTTCGAAGCGTTCGATGAATCGGTCGATGGTCTTCCGGAGCAGATCCTCCGCGTCCAGCTGTCTTTCCCGGCAGACAAGTACCTGTGAAAAGAGCATCGCGCCGATGGCATGCTCCTCATCACCGACATCTGTATCACAGATCATGGTATCAAGAAACCGTCTCGGCAGGACCTTTGCAGCCCGGCTCTGGACCTTCTCTGCGCGGATCAGCTGCGGGAGGGCAGGGGAGACGCCGCCAAGATATTCTGCCTGTGTGCCGGCATTCTGTTCTTCCTGCTTCAGGCGGTCCCAGTTCTGGACGCCGTCTATGTGCTCCTCCGGGTGGAAGACGTGGGGATGGCGGTGGATCATCTTCCGGCAGATGGCGGTAGCCACATCTGTCATGGAGAAGCTGCCTTGACTCTTTCCGATGGACGCATGGAAAACGATCTGCAGGAGCACGTCGCCGAGCTCCTCAAAGAGATGATCGTCGTCTCCCTCGTCGATGGCCCCGCAGGCCTCGTACGCCTCCTCCAGAAGATACTTCCGAAGCGTCTCATGGGTCTGTGCCCGGTCCCAGGAGCATCCATCCTCGCCGCGCAGCCGCTCCATGATCTCTTCGAGATCCGACACGGAGAATCGCTCTTTTTCAAGGAGCGGCACCGCAGGCAGGAAGCAGCCCGTCGTATGGTCATACACCTCCTGCCGGTCAAGATCATAGAGAGGAATGATCCTTGAAGCCGCGTCGCCCGATACAGAGGATGAAAAGAAGACGATCTCCATATCGTCCGGATAGAGGTCACTCAGGAGGATCTTGATATCTCCCGCCAGGGTCCTGCTGTTGAGCTCACTCACGAGGAGGGGGATATCCGGGTCTGGCCGAAGGTGCGGGACCGCCGTGGCGGGAACGGACAGAAGCCCTTCCGGATCCCTGCGAAAGGCGTCCGGGAGGCGTGACAGGAGAAAATCCGTCTGAGAGATGCCTGGGAGGACGGTGAGAGGTACCTTGCCTGAGAGGCGCGGCAGGAGGGCGTCCGAGAGAATATCGGCACACGCATAGACGACAGACGCATATTCTTCGCATGCCTTCAGGATGCGTGCCGCCATGGCCCCGTGCATCTCATCAAAATCATCATATTCTTCATAGAAGGCATCCAGGGATTCGACCTGTCTGCAGCATTCGCGCAGGTATGGCACACACGGATGGCGCTCGGTGCGAAGGATGACGAGATCGGAATTCAGGAGGGCTTCCCTTGCAGTATCCGTCAGGAGCTTTGCATTTTCGGGGCCCAGGGAGAGTGCGGTCAGCTTCATGCCTTGCCCTTCTTTCTGTGAAATCCGCGGGTGAAGCTCTTCAGATCCTCCTTTGTCATGGCACCCAGGAGGAAGGCGGCGGCGAGATAGACCGCCACGCCAAAGGCGATCTCGAGGATGGTGGTGAGGTGGGAAAGCGGCAGAACGTGCTTCAGTGCCATCGTCAGCAGGAACATGATCAGCGCCGCCCCGCCGGGCTTCAGCACCCAGGATTTCCACTGAAAGCGCATGCCGGTCTTTTTGATGACAAAGATGAGATTCGGCACCATGCTCACCGTATAGCACACGAGGGAGGCGATGGGCCCGCCGTGGATATGAATGCCGGGGGTGCCCACCAGGACATAGTTGAGGGCGATCTTGCAGACGACACCGGCCACGAGGGTGTACATGGGAATCTTCTGATACTGCAGCCCCTGCAGGATCGCGCTCGTGGCCTGCACGACGGTGAAGAGCACCACCGTGAGGCTGGACACGGACAGGAGCGAGGCTGCGCTCTCCATCTCCTGGGCCGTCAGCGACCCGCTGTAGAAGAAGGCCACGATCTCCTTGGAGAGAAGGGACATGCCAAGGGAGCAGGGGAAACCGATCAGGAAGGCAAAACGGAGCCCCAGATCACACTGGTTCTGGACCATCTTCGTGTCGCCCACGGCCCTTGCGGAGGAGACCGCGGGGACCAGGGACATGGAGATGGACAGCGCCAGGGCCGTGGGAATGTTGATGAGCCTGATCACGAGGCCCGAGAACAGACCGTAGAGCGGACGTGCCTCCTCCAGCGTCAGACCAGCTGCGAGCATGCGGTTCACCAGCATTGCAGAGTCCACAAACGAGGCCAGGGGCACGATGCACGCAGAGAGCGTGATGGGAATGGAGATGAGGATGAGCTCCCGCGCCGTCTGCGAGCGGGACAGGAGGGGATCTGTGCTCTCCTGAGGAAGAGCTCCAAAGCGGGCGCGTCTTCTCAGGTAAAGGAGAATGATGTACAGAAGCGCCACGCCCTCCACGATCGTGATGCCAAGAAGGGCATAGGCTGCCCCCAGGGCCACGCTCGTTTTCACGCCAATTGCCGCAAGAGGCAGGGCGATCACGACCTTACCCACCTGCTCGATGAGCTGGGAGATGGCGGTGGGTACCATGTCCTGCTGTCCCTGCATGAAGCCTCGGAAGGCGGCCAGGAGGCACACCAGCGCCACGCAGGGAGCGATCATCCGAAAGCCCGCGAGAGATTCCGGCTGATTCACCCGCCTGGCCAGGTACCCGGAGGAGAGGAACATCAGGATGGAAAAGCACACGCCGATCGCGGTCATGAGGACGGCCGCCGTCACGAAGGTGCGCTTGGCGTTCCTGGGATCCCTCCGCGCAAGGCAGGCGCTCACCAGGCGGCTCACAGCCACGGGGAGCCCGGCGGAGGAGATCGTCAGAAGCAGGTTATAGGTGGGATACACGGCCTGGTAAATTCCAAGACCGTTTGCCCCGATGAGCCGTGTCAGAGGAATGGTAAAGAGGACGCCGATGAGCTTGCAGATGATGCCTGCAAGCCCCAGGACCGTCATGCCGCCCACCATGGACTTGGTGCGCGGATGGTTTTCCTGTTGACTGGCCACGGATGCATCACTTCCTTTTCGTAAGACCAGATCCGTCTGCATGAGTTTGCAGAGATCATGGACAAATCAGAAAAATGCTCCAGTTGCTGGAGCATCTTGCATTCAGGTTTTTCTCCAGACGGAGGGATAGAAGAGGATCAGGAGCGGGAAGAGCTCCAGACGGCCTGCCAGCATCAGGAAGCTGCAGATCACCTTGGCAAACCAGCCGTACCCGGCAAACCCGCCCGCGGGGCCCACGGCACCAAAGCCCGGACCCACATTGCTCACACAGGTGAGAGCCGCGGTGAGATTGGTGATCATGTCATACTTGCCCTCCAGGCCGATGAGCAGGCTGCCAAGGAGCACCAGGGCGATATATACAAAACCGAAGACGGAAATCTGGTGCAGCATGTGATCGTCCACGCCCTTCCCGTCAAAGCGGATCATTTCCACTTTTCTGGGCTGGAAGGTGCGGCGGATCTCACGCCGGCCCTGCTTGAGCAGCAGCGCAATCCTGACCACCTTGATGCCGCCCGCGGTGGATCCCGCAGAGGAACCGATGAAGAGCATGATGAACATGAGCATCTTGACGTTCACGGGCCACAGGTCAAAGTTGGCTGTGGCAAAGCCGGAGGTACTTAGAATGCTCGCCGTCTGAAAGGATGCATAACGGAAGGCCTCCCCGAAGGTATGATACACCGGGAGCAGCATGAGGGTGATCACCAGCATGCATCCAAAGGTGATGCCAAGGTACCACCGGATCTCCTCGTTCTGCCTGAGCTCACGCCAGGAGCGGCTGATGAGGAAGTAGTAGAGGGCGAAGTTCACACCGAAGAGGATCATGAACACCGTCATGACCGCCTCCACTGCCACGGAGTTGAAGGCAGCGATGCTCGCCGAATAATTGCTGAAGCCGCCGGTGCCCGCAGTCCCGAGGGCATGGAGTGCCGCATCATAGGGATTCAGGCCGCACAGCAGAAGACAGATGAACTCAAGCAGCGTCAGCGCCGCATAAATATAGTAGAGATACTTTGCATTGTCTCCCATCTTGGGGGCGATCTTTGAGAGGCTTGGCCCTGGGCTCTCGGCCCGCACCAGGTGCGCCGAGCGGTCGGAGAGCTTCGGCAGCAGGGCCAGGGTCAGCACCAGCACGCCCATGCCGCCCACCCAGTGGGTGAAGCTCCGCCAGAAGACGATGCCATGGGGCATCCAGTCAAAGGAGGAGAGCACCGTGGCGCCCGTGGTGGTAAAGCCGGATACGGACTCAAAGAGGGCGTCCACAAAGTTCGGGAGAAAGCCGGAGAGAAGGAAGGGGAGGGCGCCAAAGGCGCTCAGCACAATCCAGGAGAGGGCCACCACGGTGAAACCCTCCCGGCCACGGAGCATCCGGTCCTTCGGTTTTGCAAGCAGGCGCATCACAAGACCTGCGGCTGCAGTCGCCAGAATCGAATAGACGAACACCATCGCGTCCCCGTCCCCGTAGATGAGGGCAATCAGGAGGCTTGGCACCATGGAGACGGCCTCCACCAGCACGATGGTCCCCAGGAGCGAGAACACCAGCGCCATATTCATCCGAGGATCACCTCATTCAGATCGCTGATGCCCTTCTCGCAGGTGATGATGACCACCGAGTCGCCGCTCTCAATGTGATCGTCGCCAAAGGGCACGATGACCTTGTTCCGTCTCACGATGAGGGCCACGAGGGACTGCTTTTTCAGCTTCAGGCGTTTGAGGGGGATATTCAGGAATTTCTCTGTGGACTTGACGATGAACTCCAGTGCTTCTGCTTTCCCATTGACCAGGCGGTAGAGCTTCTCCACCTTCGTTCCCTGGCCGCCGACGCGGGCACGGACATACCTGAGAATGGCGGCAGAGGTGATCTGCTTGGGGGAGACCACGGTGTCAAGGCCAAGGTCGGTGATGAGATCCGAGTAGGCGAGGCGGTTATTCTTGACGATGACCTTCGGAACCCCGGTATGGCTCGCCATGAGGCCGGTGATCACGTTCTCCTCGTCGCGGTCTGTCAGGCACACGAGGGCATCCATGCTGCGAAGGCCCTCCTGTTCAAGCAGCGACACGTTGGTGCCGTCCCCGTTGAGCACCGACACATGGGGGAGCTCATCCGACAGGAGCTTCGCCTTCTGGGGATTGATCTCCATGATGGTCGCATGGATGCCGGTGCTGGTCAGGAACTTGGCCAGATAATAGCTGATCCTGCCCCCGCCGATGATCATGACGTTTCTGACGCGCAGCTTGTTTTTCCCAAGGGCATC
>JAFUBA010000123.1 GCA_017460395.1 Clostridia bacterium
ATTCGATCAGGGAAAAGAAACGGAGGTCAGGGGTCTCAACCTGATCTCCGCTTTTCTGCACGGCAAGGCCAGCAGCATGCGCCTGTCTCTGACACTGCGTATCGCCTGGCATGAGTGTATCCAGCTCCTTCGTTCTCTTGTCCTGATCATTCCGCTGAGCCTTGTCCTGTTTGTGTGTTCCCTCGCACCGCAGATCCACGCGCAAAACAAGCGGATCCTCTATGCGATCCCGGGAAAGGACGGCACCTTCTCTCAGGCGGTGATCCAGGCAGCGGGCGTCAGCGCAAAGGTAGCGGAGGATGAGGTCCCACAGACTTTCTTTGAAAAGGTGCAATACATCGGGAAGCATCTTTCTGACAGTGGCAGGGGGACAGTCACCTGGCCCAGGCACCACCGCGTGACGGGCCAGATGATCCTGATCAGCAGGGAGCTCAAAGGATATGCCAGCCAGGGCGTCATTCTCCTTGCGGGCCTTCTCCTCTGTGACCTTGCGCGCATGTGCTATTTTCTCTATCACCATCACCGGATGGATGCCACGCTCCTTCGGCCGATCCAGGAGATGACGGAGATGGCCGCGCATATTTCCGCCAACAATCTGTCGGACCGCATCAGCGTGGCGGGGACCAAGAGCGAACTGCAGGACCTGGCCAGCGTCATCAACACGATGCTGGACCGGCTGGAGGTGAGCTACAACAGCCAGAAGCAGTTTGTCTCGGATGCAAGCCATGAGCTGCGCACGCCCATCTCCGTCATCCAGGGGTATGCGGACATGCTCAGCCGCTGGGGCAAGGAGGATCCATCCATCCTGCAGGAGGGCCTGGAGGCCATCGGGCAGGAGACGAGGAGCATGAAGGACCTGGTGGAAGACCTGCTGTTCCTCGCGCGGCACGACAAAAAGACGCTGCTGATGGAAATGAGCACCTTTGATCCCGCCCAGCTTCTGCAGGAGATCAGGAAGGAGGCGGAGATGGTCAATCCTGGCAATGTCTTTGTACTCTCGCCCTGCGAATCCTGCGACCTCACGGCGGACCGGAATATGATCAAGCAGGTGATGCGCATTCTTCTGGACAATGCCGTCAAGTATTCAAGCGAGGGCGGCAGAATCACCATGGGTGTGAGGGCCATGGGCAACATGTGTGAGCTCAGCATGGAGGACCAGGGCAGCGGCATCTCCAAGGAGGACCTGCCCAGGATCTTCGACCGCTTCTACCGCTCGGACGCGGCCAGAAAGCGGGAGAGCGGCGGCCATGGCCTGGGCCTTTCCATCGCCAGGATCATCGTCATGGCCCACGGAGGGAAGATCCGCGTGAGAAGCAAGCTGGGGGAGGGAACATCGTTTTTCGTGGTGCTGCCCCTGGAGCAGATTGCCTCCGGGGAGATCAGTGTGGAGGAGCAGCCGGAGAAGCCAAAGCGCCTGAGGCGATACCGTCTCCACAGGGAACGGCGGAACTCGGAGACAGATTAAAAAAGAGCAGCGTAAGCTGCTCTTTTCAGGTTGGGTTCACATCAGGGTCTTTGCTGCCAGGCGTTCCGTGTCCAAAAGGGCTGCATAGCGGCCGATGTAGGCGTTGAATCCGGCCACATCCTCCTCTTTCGGTGCGAGCACGGTGGAGGGCATGCCGGCAAAGATCTTTGTGTCCAGCCATGCATCCAGCGTCTCATTTTCTGCGTGCTGATTCATGTAGGCAGCCAGCAGGGCAATGCCCCAGGCACCGCCTTCAGAGGCAGTCTCCATGACGGTGACAGGCGTGCCGATGGCTGCTGCCAGGATGGACTGACCCACCTCGGGAGTCTTGAACAGGCCGCCGTGGCCGAGGATCTTGTCGATGGATGCCTTTTCCTCCTCGGTGAGAATCCGCATTCCGATGGACAGTGCGGCCACGGAGGAGTAGATGAGGGAGCGCATGAAGCTGGAGAGGGTGATGGGGCTGTCTGGCCGGCGGACAAACATGGGCACACCCTGCTCACAGCCCGTCACGGGTTCGCCGCTGTAATAGTTGAAGCTGATGAGCCCTCCGGCATCCTTTTCGCCATCCCTGGCACTGTTGAAGAGCAGGGGGAACAGCTCGTTCATCCCGATCTCATGTCCGGCTGCCCTTGCAAACTCTGCAAACAGTCCTGCCCAGGCATTCAGGTCGGAGGTGCAGGTGTTGCAGTGCACCATGGCCACGGGCAGGCCTGTGGGCGTGGTGACCATATCGATCTCGGTGTGCAGGCGGGACAGGGCCTTCTCCAGGACGACCATGGCGAAGATGGAGGTGCCGGCGGACACATTGCCGGTCCTGACGCCCACGGAATTGGTGGCGGTCATGCCTGTGCCTGCATCGCCCTCCGGAGGACAGAGCGGGATGCCGGGGGTGAGGTCGCCGTCCGGGTCGAGGAGACGGGCACCGCTGTCGGTGAGTCTGCCTGCGTTTTCGCCGGCCACCAGGGTCTTTGGCAGGATCTCCCGGATAGACCAGGGATAGTTTTTCGATGCAATGTGCTCCTGGTACTGCTGGAGCATCCTCTGGTCATAGTCCATGATGGTGGAGTCGATGGGGAACATGCCGGCGGCATCCCCGATGCCCAGCACCTTCTCACCGCTCAGAAGGTAATGGACATAGCCTGCGAGGGTCGTGAAGAAGCGTACATCCTTCACATGCTCCTCGCCGTTCAGGATCGCCTGGTGCAGATGGGCGATGGACCAGCGCTGGGGAATGTTGAACTGGAACAGGTCGGTGAGCTCCTTCGCGGCCGGCCCGGTGATGGTGTTGCGCCAGGTTCTGAAGGGCGTGAGGAGGTTCATGCCCTCATCAAAGGGCAGATATCCGTGCATCATGGCACTGATACCGATGCTCCCGATGGTCGAAAGCGTCACACCGTAGGTGTTTTTTACCTGCTGCTTCAGGTCCTGATAGCAGCTCTGCAGCCCTTCGATGACCTGGTCCATGCGGTAGGTCCACACCCCGTCCTGCAGTGTATCGGCCCAGGTATGGCCGCCGCTTGCAAGCACGTGGCCCGTCTCATCGATGAGCACGGCCTTGATGCGGGTGGAACCAAACTCGATGCCAAGGCTGGTCTTTCCCTGCTGAAGGATTTCCCTGTGGTTCATTCTGGATCACCTTTCTTTGATTATGTTGAGGTTGAGAGACCATGATATTCAGGTGTGCTACTTTGTCTTCGGAATTTTGCTTCCGCGGGGATGACGGCGCATGGTGATCTTGACTGCCACGCGGAAAGCAATGATGCAGATGAGGACAAACAGGACGACATCCGCGACAATGTACCAGTTGAGTTTCGGCAGCGGGTTCGGATCATCCAGGACCTCCAGCATGATCTCGTCCACCGTCTTGGGAATGTTCTCCCTGGCCTTGACGGTTCTCGAGGCGATCAGGTTATATACGACAGGATCGCCGTCCTCGGTGAAGTAGGTCATGGTGCCCATGATCTCGCCGTTGCTGATCGGTGCCTTGAAGTCCCGTGTGTATTGAATGAGCACGGTACTCTTCAGGTTCTTGGCCATGGTTTCCACCTGGCTGAAGGTGGCGACGATGCGGGCCTTGGCCGCGGCTGCGGCATCGGTGGCCACACAGCTCAGACGCAGCCTGCCGAGCTCTGCGTCCTGGGTGGAATAGGAGCTGGTCTCAATGGTGATGGGATTTTTGTTGTACAGGTCCAGGGGCGTGACGCTTGTATACTGGGAGAAGCCGTAATCCATGAGCTTGATGGTATCTGCCCACCGGGAACGCTTTCCGGTATACATGACGACGGAAATCAGTTCCACGCCGTTTTTCACGGCACTGCCCACGAAGCAGTACTGGGAAGCTTCCGTGTTGCCTGTCTTGATGCCGTTGGCCGCAGGATAGTAATACTTGTTGGGACTATCGTCCGTGCCGCGGTTGAACAGCTCATGGGTGTTGGTGATCGGCCTCGCCCTGGTCATGTTGGTCTTTGGCAGGGAGTAGGAGTAGGTATTCACGATCTCGCGGAAGGTATCATTTTTCATGGCCTCCCGCGCGATGATGGCCAGGTCCCGGGACGTGGTGTAGTGATAGGGGTCTGTGTAACCGTGAGCGTTGTTAAAATGGGTCCCCGTGCAACCGAACATCACGGCGGTATTGTTCATCAGATCCACGAAGGCGGGAATGGAGCCGGAGACGGTCTCCGCAATCACATTGGCGCCGTCATTGGCCGAGAGCAGCATGGTGCCGTAGAGGATGTCCCGGAAGGACAGGATCTCGCCCTCCTGGAGTTTCATGGTGGAGGAGTCGGAGGGGACATCGATGGCTGTCGCACTAACGGTGACTTCCATGTCCAGATCCTCCACGCAGATGATGCCGAGCAGGACGGTCATGATCTTGGTTGTGGATGCGGGAAATCGCGTCACGTCCGGACTTTTTTCAAAGATGGTCATCCCGCTGGAGGATTCAATCAGGATGGCAGACCAGGCATAGAGCTGATCCGGGTCCAGCTTTTCCGGATGATCCGCATCGTATTTCGGTGCATCCGGGTAAAGCGTTGCCTCCGGGTAGGCGGGCTGAATCACCTCACTTGTGGCTGGTGAACTATGTACAAGAGGCAGAAGCCCAAGGATGAGCACCATCAGGAAACAAGAGAGTCTGTTTCTCAAACTGATCTGGCACACCTCCTCTTTCAGACAGATGAAGATCTCAAAGGAAACAAGAAAAGATAAAGCTCAGTTCAGGAACTTGATCAGGTGCATGCCCTCCGGCGGCATGAAGGCCGGCAGCAGGGGAGAGCCGCCCAGCTGCATGATTAGGATTGCGACGCCCAGGATGGCGAGGTACAGGGAGAACCAGGCCATGGGAATGCGGGTGATGATCCGGAGCATGAAGCGGATGGCGAGATAGCCCACAACGCCTGCCACGATGACGCCGCATATGGTGGGGACAAGCGCAATCTCGGAAAAGAGGCCGTCATCCAGGGCATGTTTGCCTTCCACAAGAAGCGAGGCCGCGATGGCGGGGGCACTCATCATGAAGGAGAAGCTGGCTGCTGCCTTCCGGCTCAGGCCGGAGGCTACGCCGCCAAAGATGGTGGAGCCGGAGCGGGAGATGCCGGGCAGCAGGCCGCAGCCCTGCATAAAGCCCATGGCCAGAGCATTTTTGACGGTCACATTCTTGTAGGAGCGCTTCCTGTGGCGTACAATGGCGTCGATGAGAAGCAGCAGGACGGCTGTCAGAAGGAAAGAGGGCCCGAGGAACCAGCCGGTATCGAACATATCCATGTCAAAGACGACATAGAAAAGAAGGGCCGGGAGAGAGGCAATGAAGAGATACAATAGCGTCCTGTTCCTGATCGGATGCCGGAGCATCTCGATCCAGTCTTTCCAGAATACGATGATGACGGGAATCAGCGTGCCGACATGAAGGAGAATGTCCAGCATCTTCATGGCCCCGCTGTCGGACTGAATGCCGAGAAGGAGTCTGGTCAGCAGGAGGTGTCCGCTGGATGAGATGGGCAGAAATTCGCCGAGCCCCTGGACGAGGCCCAGGAGAATACCCTGTAAAACGGTCATGAGAAAAGTCCCTTTCTGATTGTAGTGTCATGACAGATTCATGGTTTCACCATGAGTGCGTCATGTGTTTCATTCACAGGTTCTGTGATCACGGCACAAAGCAAACGCCTTTCGCCGGATCTTACATTGCAGTATAGCACACGGCCTGCGGCTTGTCACGGAGCATGCAGGGCCGAAAGCAGACAAAGAAAGCGTGTAGATGAGGAGGAACAGTGTATGGAGATCATCTGGTATCTTCTGGCCTCGATCGGTGCCGGTGTGGGCACGGGACTCGCGGGCCTTTCTGCGGCCACGGTCATGGTGCCTATTCTGATCGTCCTCTGTCCCTCCTTTTCCGGGGAGACGGGGGCCTATCAGGCGACGGCCATTGCCCTGGCCTCCGATATCCTGGGATCGGCGGTCACGGCCTACACCTACTGGAAGAAGGGCAATATCAACCTCAGGCGCGGCTGGATCATGATGGCCTGCATCGTCACGATGTGCACCGTGGGCAGCTATGTGGCCTGGCTTGCAGGAAACAGGGTGCTTGGAAGTTTTACATTGTTTCTCACCTTTTTCATCGGCATCAGGTTCCTGGTAAAGCCGGACACATCACCCAGACCGGAGGCAAAAGCAAAAACGCGCTTTGACTGGAAGGATGTGTGCGTGAGCCTGTTCTTCGGGCTGACGATCGGGTTCGGCACGGGGTTTGTGGGCACGGGCGGCGGTATGATGATGCTGATCGTCTTTACTGTCTTTCTCGGGATGGACCTGAAGAGTGCCGTGGGCACCAGCACCTTCATCATGACCTTCACGGCCCTGATCGCATCGGTGAGTCATATCATGATTCATCCGGCCATCGTCTTTGACAGGTGGCAGGTGCTGCTGGTATGCATGGTCGTGGCGACGGTGGCATCACTCCTGTCTGCGCGCTTTGCAAACCGTGTGGACAACAGGACCGTAGGGCTCGTGACGGGCAGTGTGCTGACGGTCATGGGCGGCCTTCTCCTGATCCTTCACTACCGGGACACGCTGATCCGGGTGCCGTACCTTCAGGAGACACTTTCCTGTCTGCTTCGCCTGTGCCTCTACCTTGTGCCCTGCGTGCTCATCCTGCTGCCTCTCAGGTTCCGGACGAAGATCCCTTCCTACATCTTTCGAAAATGTCTGCACCTGGTGGCCTTTACCTGCGTGGCGCTGATGATCCATGTGTCAGACACATGGCAGGCAGCGGCGCTCTGCTCGCTTATGGTGGCGGTCCTTGTGTATCCCATCCTGAAACTCCTTGAAAACAGATCATGGTATGACCGTCTGTTCGTGCAGAAGAGCAGGGGAGAGATCAAGCGGAGCCTGCTGATGCTCTTTTTCATGTTTGCAGCCCTGACATATGCAGGATGGGGCCTTGCGGGAAAGAAGGACCTTGTGACCTGCGCCATCCTCATGTGGGGCATCGGGGATGGCATGGCGGCCATCATCGGGATCCCGTTTGGACGACATAAGGTGAAGATCGGGCATATCGCCGGCAGCAAGTCCTGGGAGGGGACGGCGGCCATGCTTGTTTCCTCGTGCCTTGCAGGTGTTGTGCTGCTCATGTGCCTTGGCTTGGGGCTTGTCACAGTTCTCCCAGGCGTGTTCCTTGCGGCCGTGCTGGGCAGCGCGGTGGAGCTTCTGTCCCCGAGTGAGTGGGACACGGTGACGGTGCCTGCATGCGTGCTGATCATCTTGCTGGCATGCCTGTGAATATCTTGAAAATTCCCTGCCTGCAACCTATAATCAGTGGGCCCTGTGGATAAGGATTCTCAGGGCTCAGGAATAAGAGAAACGCAGATAAAGGAGTCAGAAAACTATGAAACTTGGCGTGGTGGGTCTTCCGAATGTGGGTAAGAGCACGCTGTTCAACGCGATCACACAGACGAGCAATGCTCAGGCGGCAAACTTTCCCTTCTGCACCATCGAGCCGAACACCGGCATGGTGATGGTGCCCGACCATCGGCTGGATGTGCTGGACAGCATGTATCATCCCAAGAAGGTCACCCCCACCACCGTGGAGTTTGTGGACATCGCAGGCCTGGTGAAGGGCGCAAGCCATGGCGAGGGCCTCGGCAACAAGTTCCTCTCCCACATCCGCGAGGTAGACGCCATCGTGCACGTGGTCCGCTGCTTTGATGATCCCAACATCATCCGCGCGGACTGTTCCTCGGATCCGGTGAGCGACATTGAGACGGTGAACCTGGAACTGATCTTTGCAGACCTTGAAACGGTACAGCGCCGCAAAGACAAGGCACAGCGTGCTCTGCACGGGGGCGACAAGATGGCCCAGGCAGAAAATGCTCTGTGTGACCGGATGATCCAGCACCTCAGCGATGGCAAGCCTGCCAGGACGCTGGAGATGACGGATGACGAGAAGGCAATCGCAGACAGCTGGTTCCTGCTCACCACCAAGCCCGTGATCTATGCCGCCAATATTGCGGAGGAAGACCTGGGCAAGGATGAAAAGGACGTAAAAGATCTTGACAAGGTGCATGCCATTGCCGAGCAGGAGCATGCGGAGATGCTGGTGATCTCGGCTGCCATCGAGGAGGAAATCTCCCAGATGGACGAGGAGGAGAAGAATGAGTTCCTCGCAGACCTTGGCATCGGCCAGAGCGGCATGGAGCGGATGATCACGGCCTGCTATCATCTCCTGGGCCTCATTTCCTTCCTGACCTGCGGCGAGGATGAGTGCAGGGCATGGACGATCAAAAAGGGCACCAAAGCACCCCAGGCGGCAGGCAAGATCCACACAGACTTTGAAAAGGGCTTTATCCGCGCAGAGGTTGTGCCCTTTGATACGCTGCAGGAGCTTGGCAGCATGCAGGCCTGCAAGGAAAAGGGCCTTGTGCGGTCCGAAGGCAAGGAATACGTCATGAAGGACGGGGACATCGTGCTGTTCCGCTTTAACGTCTAAGAGAGGCCAGGTCATGAGCAGAATCACGTATTTTCTCAAGCGTGTCTTCAAAATGGACTATCACCGCATGTGGGCTACCACCAAGGTCATTCGGGAGATGTCCCAAAAGTCAAGGCTCTTTCTCATGAAGGACATGCTGACATGCGCCGTCAAATACAACGCGGGCTATATGGACTATAAGATTGCCCGCATGTGGGAGCTCAGTGATGCCCAGCGCAAGACGGTCATCACGAGAGGTATTTCCAACAACATCGTGCGACGCATGAACGACAAGGCCTACTGGCACTTCTTCGATGACAAGGCCCAGTTCAATGAGACATTCAAAAAATGGGTCAGACGGGACTGGCTGGAGATCTCGGAGAAGACGGACCCGGAGGCACTGGCATCACTGCTTGAAAAGCATGACACGCTGATCGGAAAGCCCCTGGAGGGCTCCAGCGGCGTGGGCATTCAGAAGTACACAAAGGATGACTGGAAGGATGGCGCGCAGGCCTTCCTGCAGAAGCTGATCCAAGATGGTATCGGCATCTTGGAAGAGGTGGTCGTGCAGCACCCGGACATGGCATCCCTCTGCCCGACCAGCGTCAATACCTGCAGGATCGCGACACTGCTGGGCGACAAGCAGCAGGGTATCGTCTATGCCTTCATTCGCATCGGCAATGGCAAGGTGATGGACAATGTGGACTGCGGCGGCATGGCGGCGAGGATTGACCTGGATTCCGGCATGCTGCTCACGGTGGGCGCCGACAAGCAGGGGAACACCTACGAGAAGCATCCCATCACCGGGACGTCCATCGTGGGATTCAGGATTCCGTTCTGGGAGGAGGCCAAGGCCATGTGTCTGGAAGCAGCCCAGATTGTGCCGCAGCTGAGATTTGTAGCCTGGGATGTGGCCATCACGGCCGAGGGCCCCACCTTCATCGAGGGGAATTCCTTCCCAAGTCATGCTGTCCCGCAGTTTGCTGCACACTATCCGGACGGCATCGGCATCCTGCCGGAATTTGAGAAGTTTATTGATCTGTAAGCTTTCGCTTTCAGATCCCCGTCCTTTGATATGCTGGAGGAACCAAACGGAACACATGAAACACAAGATGAGCATGCGTATCCTGGCCCTGACGCTTACATGGATGCTGTGTCTTTCTGCCATCTCATCCACTCTGGTCTCACGTGCCATCGCTGAGGGGGACTGGGACGAGGAAGAGGAACTGTATCTTGAGGAAGAGTTCGTCATGCTGGATGATGACGGCAATGAAATTCCTGTGGATGCATGGGACACAGATGGCGGAGAGTCCAATGGGGCGGAGGAGACACAGGAACATACGCCCCGGGATGAATTCATCGACCGCATCGTAGCCCTCGGGCAGAAGCTCTACGAGGGTGCCGGCGGAAAGGCACAGCGCGCACACTATGCGGGCGATATTTATGTCTGCAAGAACTTTACGGTATACCTGTTCCGAAAGACCAGAGACGATTTTCGGATGGCGGAATACCCGGACGTCTCCCTCGTGATCCCGGATAATCTCCCGGCCAAGGACTGCAAGCCTTATGCCTATGGCATCCTCTGGAAGGATATTGCAGCCTCCAAGGGGAATCCCTTCGAGATTGCAGAAACCTTCCGCTATGATACGGCCCTCAGCAAGGAAGAAAACATGGAAAAGGCCATGGATTTCATGCGGAAGGTGCAGCGGGGCGACTATTTCCAGATGTCTGCAGACTATGAGTACGGCGTCGGCGCTCATTCG
>JAFUBA010000124.1 GCA_017460395.1 Clostridia bacterium
CATATCCGAATCTGATATGCAAGCCCTTTGATGCATAAAAAAAGCGCCAAGTTCCTTTAATTCAAGGATTCTTGGCGCATATCATGCCATAGTTGACCTATGCTTTATGATGCAATGCTAATTTTGGATTGATCTTCGGATTATGAATGCGGCAAGCAGATAAAACTGGCACGCAGGGTCCAATGATTATATCAAGAATTTTCGTGTAGTCCTGAAAATTTCGGGAATTTAGGATAAAGAGCACGAAAATCAAGAGTATAATTGCCACAATTCGAAAGATGGAAATTTCGATTGGTGAATATCTGTTTGACTTAATGTCTGGCGATGAAGATTCAGCAAATATCCTGTCCTCATATTTGGAGGATCAATGATGTACTTTTTTGCCACAACAGTCTGATTCGATTTTTCTGACCTCATGTGAAAACATCGAAATCCAGCAGCCACGTCTGCACCATCCTGTACGATCTCCTACACGTCCTCCGCATCCACTACGCGAAAGCCGTGCTCCGAGAGGAGCTGGGATGTGACGCCCATCCCAGGGACTCTTTTCCCCGTGAATGTCCCGTCATAGCGCTCCTTCACGCCGCAGCTGGGGCTCCGGGACATGAGGACAATGAGGTCCGGCTGCTCGCGCTGTGCGATCTCCAGGACTTTCTGCGCACCCAGGCGGAACTCCCTGTCCACGCTCTTCCCCTCCCGGTTCACCACCTTCCCATCCCGGATCTCCGACGGAACGCGGGGCGTGGGCAGACCGCCCAGCACCTCCGGGCAGACGCAGATGATCTCATCCTCCGAAAAGCGACGGAGGATCCGCTCGTTCAGATTGTTTCCGCCTGAATACTTGCAGTTTTCCCCCGCAAGACAGGCGCTCATCATCACTTTCATGCTGTCCTGCCCTCCTCCATCCATGTTTTCACGAGACGGATCTCCTCCATATAGCCCGCGTCATCGTTGGGCGTCTCCAGGATGAAGGGAAGATTGGAGAGTGCCGGGTGCAGGGCGATGCGCCGAAGCGCCTCCATCCCGATACGTCCCTGTCCCAGCTTTTCATGCCGGTCCTTGTGGGAGCCACGGTCGTTCTTGCTGTCGTTGAAGTGGACCGCCTTCAGGCGCGAAAGGCCGATCACATCGTCAAACTGCTTCAGGACCCCGTCCAGGTCCCCCACCAGGTCGTAGCCGGCGTCCCAGGTGTGACAGGTGTCAAAGCACACACCGCACCGGTCCGTGAGCTTCACCCGGTCCAGGATTTCCCGCAGCTCCTCGAAGGTCCCGCCGACCTCCGACCCCTTGCCCGCCATGGTCTCGAGCAGCACGGTGGTCTGCATGTCCGCCCGGAGAACCTCGTTCAGCGCCTCCGCGATCTCCTCGATCCCCTTCTCCGTGCCCTGACCCGTGTGGGCACCCGGATGAAAGTTGTACAGATTACCAGGCAGCAGCTCCATGCGTTCAAGATCCTGCCGGAGCATGTCAAGACCGTTTGCTCTCGTCTCTTCCTTTCCGGAGCACAGGTTCATGGTATAGCTGCCGTGGGCCACGAGCGGCCCGAAATCCTTCTCCGAGAGAATGGCCCGGAGCCCTTCCACATCCGCCTGTTCCACAGGCCGCGTCTTCCCGCCCCGCGGGTTTCTCGTGAACCAGGCAAAGGTGTTCCCGCCAAAATCGCACATGGTCTTTCCCATGGCCGCATAGCCGTCCGTCACCGAAAGATGGCATCCGATGTAAATCACGCGCTCCACCTCATCTTCTCAATAGAATGTTCTTCGGGACAAGTATGACTGATCCGCAGGGAATCATCAAGGCGCAGGGAGAAATTCCTTCTTGACCCGGGCGCCTGCCGCGGCTATACTCTCGCGCGGCCACGGACAGGCAGCGTCTGATCCGGGCCGTTCCGGAGCCCCGTTTGCTCCCGCGAATACAGCGGAGGACGACATGTCACGCGCATCATCTCTTTCCCTTCTCTACCGCGAGGCGGGCCTCACGAAGGCCGTATCCCGGAGCCTCAACCTGATCCTGCTCGGGAATCTCTTCGGGAACCTGTTCGGGACCATCTGCGGAGGCGGCACCACGCCCATGAACGGCCTGGCCAGCAGTCTTCATGCGGGCGACCTGACATGGGGCATCATCGGGGCAATCCCCCAGGTGGCGGCTCTCATGCAGATCCCCTTCTCCATCCTGGTCAACCGCACGCAGAAGCGAAAGACCTACCTTCTGACCTTCGGGCTCATCTCCCGGGCCATCTGGATCCTGATCGGTCTGATCACCTTTCTGGTCCCCGAGTCCCCCGAGTTCCTGCGGCTTGGCACGCTCCTTTTGCTGCTCACCATCTCCTCCTGCTTTTCCAGCGCCATCAACGTGTGCTGGTTCCCCTGGTTCTCGGACCTGGCACCGACAGGCATACGTGGGCGGTGGTTTTCCATCCGGGACACGATCATTGCGGGAGCAGGCCTTCTCTTCGGGCTCCTGACGGGCCTTCTCATGGATGCGCTGCCGGAAAGTACGCGCTATGCCGTCGTCTTCACGCTCGGCGGTGTCCTCGGGATCCTGGACATGATCTGTTTCGGGTTCTGCGAGGAGGTGCATCGGCCCCCAAAGGAGCATGTACACACGCTCTCGATGGTCCGGAGCGTCTTTCAGGAAAAGCCCTTTGTCCGCTTCATGGTGATGTGGACCGCCTGGTGCTTCACGGCCAACCTCTGTGAGCCCTACCTGAACCGCTACTCCATGAACGAGATGGGCCTTGGCTACACCCAGATGATGATCTTCTCTACCGCGTCCGCCGCCATCTCCACCATGCTGGTCATGCGCTTCTGGGGACGCGCCCTGGACACCTACGGCACCCGCAGCGTCATGATGGCCGCCGCCCTCGTCGCCTCCCTGGCCAACGCCTTCTACCTGTTCTCAGCGCCCCGAAGCGTCTTTCCGGTGTTCCTCAGAAACTTTGTGGGCGCCGCCTTCTGGTGCGGCAGCAATCTGGCCGCCAACTCCCTGCAGCTCTCCCTGTCACCGGACGAGACAAGGCCCTCGTTCCTCGCGATCTTCTCGTGCATCACAGCGCTCCTTGGCACCGCCCTTGGCACCTTCCTCGGCGGCGTGCTGCTGGAAACGTGGGAGCATCTCGGCTGGTTCACGGGCGCCTTTGACCGCTATAAGGCCCTCATTCTTCTCTCCACCGCCCTGCGCTTTCTGACCGTGGTCCTTTTCGTGCCGCGCCTCCCCGAGGACCGGGCGGGCGGGATCCGGGCCATGCTGAAGGGTCTTTTCCAAAGCATGCAGCGCCTGCGCATCGCGGCCCGGTGAAAAGCCTTTCCATAGAAAAAGACCCATGGGCCGGAAAATGTATTTGACACGTTTTCCGGCTTTTTGTATACTCACGCCGCCTGCCAGGATGGCAGGCATAGAATTTTGAAGGAGGCTTCCCCTGCATGAAACGCTGGACAAAACTGGTGTCATTGCTCCTTGTGCTGTGCATGTGCATGGCCCTCACCTCCTTTGCAGGCGCCGAGGAGTACGCCGACGTGATCCGCATCGCGGACGACAGTCAGGCGACTTCCTATGACCTGCACAAGGATACCTCCGTGAATGCCCGCAACATGCTGCGCGGCACCGTCATGGAGCAGCTGGTCACCCTGAAGGCGGACGGTTCCATCGGCATGGAGCTGGCCGAATCCGTGGACATCAACGACACAAGCTCCGAGTTTGTCTTCCATCTCCGTCACGGCGTGCCCTTCCACAACGGCAAGGAGCTGACCAGTGAGGACGTGGTCGCTTCCCTGAACCGCTGGATCGAGAGCTTCTCCACCGTGCGCAGCATGGTGGGCGATGCCAGGTTCGTGGCAGACGATACCTACACCGTGTCCCTGAAGCTGAACAACAGCGCCATCATGCTCATGGACATGCTGGCCGGCGCCTCCCAGTGCGCTGTGGTGTACCCGTCAGAGTCCATCGCCCAGGAAAACGCCGACACCGGCTTCCTGCCGCCCGAGGCACTCATCGGAACGGGTCCCTACGTGTTCTCCGAGTGGGCCGTGGACCAGTATGTGCGCCTTGAAAAGTTCGAGGACTATGCGCCCTACGGCGATCCGGATCAGGAGCTTGACGGTCTGTGGGGCTACAAGCATGCCTACACCAAGACCCTCATGTACTACATCGCCAAGGATGCCGACACCCGCGTCAACGGCCTGTTTGCCGGCGACTACGACTTTGCCGTCAAGGTCACCGATGCCAACCTCGCCCGCGTGGAAGCAGACAGCGACTATACCCTCTACTCCCAGCAGACCGGCATGATTTCCCTGGTGTGGAACAAGCGCTCCACCGACAAGTACCTGCGCCAGGCTGTCCAGGCCCTCGCCAACGCCGATGACCTGAACATCGTCAACTACGGCGAGCTCTACGACAACGACCCCTGCTTCATGGAAGACGGTCAGCCCGGCTGGTATACCACCGCCGGCGGCCAGTATTTCTGCCAGAACGATCCCGAGAAGGCCAGGGAGCTGCTCGCCCAGTCCTCCTTTGACACCACGAAGCCCCTCCGCATCCTCTACGTCAATTCCGGCGGCGCCCCCGCCATGGTGGAGATCCTCAAGCAGGAGCTGGAGACCATCGGCATCAGCAGCGAGCTGATCGGACAGGACCGCTCCACCATGACCAAGACCCGCACCGACGATACCGCCTATGACGTCTTCTTCACCACCTTCTCCTCCGTGCCCGTCCCCTCCCTGCGCTCCTTCCTGAGCGCCGACTGGGCAGGCTGGTCCGAGGACGAGACGCTGCAGAGCATGATGCTGGAGATGACCACCGCCGCCACGCGCGAGGAAGCCTTCGCGGCATGGGAGAAGATCCAGGCCTACTGCTATGAGGACTACTGCCCCGTGCTGATGCTGGGCCACTTCCACCAGGCAGCCGCCTGCACCAACCGTCTCAGCGGCTACAACGTGTTCCTGACCACCAACTTCTGGAACGCGAAACTCGCAAAGTAATGCTTTTCCTGGGCATCCCTTTTTCGGGATGCCCTTCTGTCTTCACGGCAGTTTGCTCAAACGACTGTAAGAAAGGAATCTGCATATGCGCGGGTATGTGCTCCGGCGGCTTCTTACCGTGATTCCCACGGTCCTGATCGTCTCGGTGGTGGTCTTCCTCATCGTCCACCTCACCCCGGGCGACCCCGCCGCCATGATGCTGGGCGACGATGCCACGGTGGAGGATATCGCAAGGCTCCACGCGCGTCTGGGTCTGGATGATCCCCTGATCGTCCAGTATTTCCGGTGGGCCGGGAACGTCCTTCGCGGGGACCTCGGCTATTCCACCGCCGTCACCGGGCAGAGCGTGTGGGACATGATCTCCACCCACTTTCTTCCCACGATCCTTCTGGCCGTCTACTCGCAGCTGATCACCATTCTCCTGGCGCTGCCCCTGGGCATGCTGGCGGCAAAGCGGCGCGGGAGTCTGACGGACAGCGCACTGTCGGTCTTCTCGATGCTCGGCATCTCCCTGCCCTCCTTCATGCTGGGCATGGGCCTGGTGCTGCTGCTCGCCGTCCAGTTTCGTCTGCTCCCTGCCACCGGCTACAAGAACCCCTTCACCGACGGCTGGCCCGCCTTTTTTCGCTACATGTCCCTGCCGGCCGTGTCCCTCGGCTTCATTCACTCGGCCTACATGATGCGCATGACCAAGGCCTCCATGCTGGAGGTGCTCTCCAGCGACTACATCAAGATGGCCAGGTCCAAGGGGACACCGGAGCGCGCAATCCTCATGAAGCACGCCTTCCGTAATACGCTTCTGACGGTCATCACGGTGATCGGGCAGGGCTTCATCTCCGCCCTTGCCGGTGCCGCGGTGGTGGAGCGCCTCTTTGGCATCCCCGGCATGGGCATGCTGATGGTGGATTCCATCGACAAGCGGGACTACCAGGTGATCCAGGGCATCACCCTCATGATCGCCCTTCTCAATGTCCTGATCAATCTCATGATTGACCTGATCTACGGCCTGGCTGACCCCAGGATCCGGCTGAAGTAGGAGGGATCTTATGCAAACTGGTATCATGGACAAGGGCGAGCTGCAGAAGATCCGGCGATCGCTCACGCGCGAGCAGCGAAGGGTCAGCGCCAGGAAGTTCCTGCGCTCCCGCCTGTCCCTGGCAGGCCTTGTGATCGTGCTGCTCATGCTCCTCCTGGCGCTGTTTGCGCCTGTGATCACATCCGCGCTCGGCGTCGATCCCTATAAGGCCACGGTGAAGGACCGCTTCCTCGCGCCTTCCCTTCAGCACCTGTTCGGCACAGACAATCTCGGCCGGGACATCTTCGCCCGCGTGATCTACGGGGCCAGGATCTCCATGACCGTGGGGTTCTCGGTGGGCCTCGTGTCCGCCGTCATCGGGACGACCCTCGGGCTGTACGCCACCACCAGCCGCTTTCTTGATAATCTCCTCATGAGGTTGTGCGACGGACTCAAGGCCATCCCGAACATCCTCCTCGCCATCGCCCTCATGGCCGTCCTCGGCGCCAACATGCGAAATGTCATCGTGTCGCTCACGATCGTGAGCATCCCGGGCGTGGCCAGGATCGCCCGCTCCAACGCGCTGCTCATCCGCGAGTCCACCTACGTGGAGGCCATGCGGTGCCTGGGCGCCGGAAAGCACAGGATCCTCTGGCGGCACATTGCCCCCAACATCCTCTCTCCGATTCTTGTGCAGATGACCTTCGCCTTTGCAAGCGCCATCATCTCGGAGGCCTCCCTGAGCTTCCTCGGGGCCGGCATCCCCCAACCCGAGCCCAGCTGGGGCGGCATGCTCAATGAGGCGCGGTCGTACCTGTTCAAGGGCTGGTGGATGGCGCTCTTTCCCGCCCTGTTCACCGGCATCTCGGTGCTGGGCTTCAATCTTTTCGGCGATGGTCTCCGGGATCTCCTGGATCCGGCCGCCGGCGGAAGGGCGGTGATCAAATGAGCGCGCAGAATCCAAAAAGCACCGTGCTGGACGTGCGTTCCCTCCGCACCACCTTTCATACGGACCGCGGGCCGCTCACGGCCGTGGACGGGGTGAGCTTTCAGGTGCACCGGGGCGAGATCCTGGGCCTTGTCGGCGAGTCCGGGTGCGGCAAGAGCGTCACCAGCATGTCCATCATGCGGCTGTATGACGAAAAGTATACGGCGAGCATCTCCGGCGAGGTGCTCCTGGAGGGCCGAAACATCCTCCATATCCCCTACCGGCAGATGCAGCGCGAGCGGGGAAAAAGCATGGCCATGATCTTCCAGGACGCCCTCTCCTCCCTGAACCCGGTCCTGCGGATCTCCGAGCAGATCATGGAGCCCCTCAGAATCCACCGGCACATGGGCCGGGAGGAGGCACGGCAGGAGGCCATCCGGATGCTGGGCCTGGTGGGCATCCCCTCCCCGCAGGAGCGGATCGACTGCTATCCCCATGAGCTCTCCGGCGGACAGCGGCAGCGCGTCATGATCGCCATCGCCCTTTCCTGTCAGCCCAAACTCCTCATCGCGGACGAGCCGACCACGGCGCTGGATGTGACCATCCAGGCACAGATCCTGGACCTGATCCTTGAGCTCAACGAAAAGATGGACATGGGCGTCATCCTGATCACCCATGACCTGGCCGTGGTGGCGCAGGTCTGTCACCGGGTGGCCGTCATGTACCTCGGGCAGATCGTGGAGGAGGCAGATGTGGAAGATCTCTTCGATCACCCCTCCCACCCCTACACCCGGGGGCTTCTCCAGTCCATCCCGCACCTGGACGGCGGGCACCGCGGGGAGCTTCACCAGATTGAGGGCACGGTGCCGCTGCTCCATCAGATCCCGGAGGGCTGCCGCTTTGCCCCGCGCTGCCCCCTGGCCACGGACAGGTGCCGTCAGGGCACCGTCCCGCTTCAGGACCTTGGCGGAGGCCACATGGTGCGCTGCCTCTGTCCCCAGGAAGGAGGCCTTTGATGGCACAGACAGTCCTTCGGTGCGAGCATGTCTCCACCTTTTTCCCCGTCCGCGGGTCCCTCGGGCAGGTGACGGGGCAGGTGCAGGCAGTCAAAGACGTGTCCCTCTCCCTGGAAAAGGGAAAGACCTACGGGCTGGTCGGCGAGTCCGGGTGCGGGAAGAGCACCCTGGGCCGCACCCTGATCCGCCTCCTGGAGCCCAGCGAGGGCAGCATCTGTCTGTTTGATGAGGATATCTCCCATCTCCCTGAGCGGGACATGCGCCGCTTCCGCAGGCGCATGCAGATGGCCTTCCAGGACCCCTATACCTCCCTCAATCCCCGCATCCGTGTGGGCGATGCCCTGATGGAAGTGCTGAAGATCCACGGCGTCACCTCCCGGGACGAGCGCATGGAGGCGGCCCTGGAAATGCTTCAGCGGGTCGGACTTCTGAAGGAGCACTTCTATAAGTACCCCCACGAGTTCTCCGGCGGTCAGCGGCAGCGGATCGGGCTGTGCCGTGCCCTGATGCTCTCCCCCGAGATCCTCATCTGCGATGAGCCCGTCTCCGCCCTGGATGTGTCTATCCAGAGCCAGATCATCAACCTCCTGTGCTCCCTGCAGGATGAGCGCCATCTGAGCTATCTGTTCATCTCCCATGACATGGGCGTCATCCGCTACATTTCAGACACCGTCGGCGTCATGTACCTGGGGCACCTGGTGGAGGAGGGCAGCGCGGACGAGATCTTCTCGCATCCCCTGCACCCCTATACCCGGATGCTCCTCTCCGCGGTCCCCGCCCTGGACCCGCATGCGGACGCAAAACGCATGCGCATTCAGGGAGAGCTCCCAAGCCCCCTGAATCCGCCCACGGGTTGCGTCTTTCACACCCGCTGTCCCTATGCCACGGCGCAGTGCGCTCAGGCAGTGCCCAGTCTTCAGGACCAGGGCGGCGGACACATGTGTGCCTGCCTGAGGGCCACAGAGATCTGAGATTCTGCGCGCAGCGGCCGTCACGCTCCATCGTGGCGGCCTTTTCTTTGCGCTTTGCGCCGCGCCCGCGCATCGCCATGATCATGCATGTCCCTTGACAGGAACAACTGTACTGCGTATACTCCAGGAAGCATTTCAGAAGTGATGATTTATTATAAGATCATAGTTGTTATGTTCCCGAACCTTCGTTCTTCTGTTTGTTTCTGATTTTCGGACGGCTTTTCCGACATTTTTCAAAAAACCCTGAAAATTTCAAAAAATCCCCCTTGACAGGAACATTCGTCCGGCTGTATACTCAGACCGAACTCGAGGAACGAATGGTCGTTTTGGAAACAAGATGTTTGATCGTTCGGGAACTTGCGTTCATAACTATTGATATGATCTCAGAGAGTGTCTGCGCATCCTCCCTTCCCTTTTCCCCTCAGGAACCGTTCATGGAATTTCCGGGAGCATCCTGGCGGGAACATTTGTTTGGCTTTTTATTTCAGACATTCGTTCGCGATGGCTGATCCCCGTGTGTCATGTGCCGTCTCTTTGAGAACATATGTTTCATCCGCATTCGACAGCCTGAAGGAGGTAGCTTGAATGAATGCTTCAGAGAAGACCCGGAGCCGTGATTTTGAAAGTGATCTCGTCCTTGACCCGGATGCCAGCGTAGGTGACAGGCTCCGGGCGATGCGGCTCTCCAGGAAAATGACGATCACCGGCCTTGCCCGCGCCAGCGGCATTTCCGACCGCGACATCCGCTTCATCGAGAACCACGAGCGTCAGCCAACCCTCGATGGCATCCGAAGGCTCTGTGCCGCCATGGGCGTGGAGGTCAATCTCCTCCTGAATGACGAGCTCCTGCAGCGCGAGCTGCGCAGGGATGAGCTTCTTTCCACGGCCCAGGAGAAGTATGGTTCCCGCGGCATGGCCCAGGCCATGCTCGTCTACGATTCCGCCAGAGCCGTCTACGCCGGCGGGAAGCTCAACGAGGCAGAGCAGGATACCTTCCGGGACCTGATGATGGACATGTTCTTTGACTCCAAGGAGAAGTCGAAGAAGTTCACCCCCAGAAAGTATCGAAAGGAAACATCTGACGAGTGATGCTGATTAGGAGGAGCGTGCGATGATCCCGCTGGCAGTCAGGACGGCACAGCGCGCCGTCTCAAGGTACAAAACCCGCGATCCCTTTGAGCTCGCCGAGGCAAAGAAGATCAAGATCTGGCCCTTTGAGCAGCCGGAGTCGCTGCTTGGGTTGTATGTGGTGCTGAACCGGACGCAGTACATCGGCATCAACCGTCAGGCCGATGAGGTCCAGACGCGCACCTGTCTGCTCCACGAGCTGGGCCATTCCCTCAACGATTACAGGGCAGCCGCATCCGGGCATGGTTTTTCCGACAATTTCTACTTTTTCAGCCTGTCCGCGGAGCCCATGGAGGAGGCCGCCAACATGACGGCGGCAGAAGTGTGCATATCCGACGACTACATCCTCGACCAGATCTGCTATGCGCAGTATCAGCATACGCTGGACTACATCAACCAGCACATCGGATCCTATGCCCTCCCAAGGGCGCAGGTGCAGTTCCGCGAGGAGCAGATGCAGGAATTCTACGACTGTCATCCGGAGATGCCCACCTGCGGGATGCTGGCCGGGGACCTTGGCATCGCAGAGGAGCTCGTGCGCTACAAGCTCAGGATCCTGAATTACAAGGGCTTTGACCTTCCCAACATTCCGGAAACCCGTTCCGATTTTCTCCGGGACTGGAAAAACGCACCCTGAAGAGCATCAAAAGGAGGCACACATGGCCGAGACGCAGCGCACCTATATTGCCATCGACATGAAATCCTTCTATGCCTCCGTGGAGTGCGTGTGGCGGGAGCTGGATCCCCTGAAGGCCAATCTGCTGGTGGCCGATGAGAGCCGCAGCGAGCAGACCATCTGCCTGGCCGTGTCCCCTTCCCTCAAGGCCAAGGGCGTGCCCGGCAGGCCCCGCCTGTTTGAGGCACTGCAGGCCATCCGCGCCTACGAGGCCTCCTCCCGCTCCCGCGTCTCCTTCCTCATTGCGCCCCCGCGCATGGCAGAGTACGAGCGGGTCTCCGCCCGCATCTACTCGGTCCTCCTGCGCTTTGTTGCCCCCGAGGACATCCACGTGTACTCCATCGACGAGTCCTTCATCGACTGCACAGGATACCTTCATGCCTACCGGGAGGAGGCAGAGCGCACGGGCAGGCATCCTGCTCACCTCATGGCCATGGAGATGGTGCGGGCCGTCCTGAAGGAGACCGGCATCACCGCCACCGTCGGCATCGGGACCAACCTGTATCTTGCCAAAGTCTGCATGGACATCGTGGCAAAGAAGATGCCCCCGGACGAGGACGGCGTGCGCATCGCGGAGCTCAACGAGGAATCCTACAAGTACCTGCTCTGGGAGCACACGCCCCTGACGGACTTCTGGCAGATCGGCCCCGGGAAGGCCGCACGGCTGCAGAGGGCATGCATGTTCACCATGGGCGATGTCGCCCAGCGCAGCCAGTGGGACGAGGAATGGTTCTACGAGGAGTTCGGCATCGACGGGGAGATCCTGCTGGCCCACGCCTGGGGAAAGGATCCCGTCACCATGCAGGACATCAAAAGCTACCGCTCGGAGTGTCACTCGCTCTCCAGCGGCCAGGTGCTCCCCCGGCCCTATCAGTACCACGAGGCCCGGCTGGTGCTGAGCGAGATGATCGAGGATCTCTGCGCCAGCATGTTTGACCGCCGCCTCATCGCCCGCAAATTTTCCTGGTGGGTGTCCTACGACTGGAAGTCCATGGAGGCGGCCCCGGGCTATGACGGGCCGGTCTGTGTGGACTTCTACGGGCGCATCCACCCAAAGCACCATAACGGCACCGTGAAGACGCCCTGCGAAACCAGCTCGGTCTCCCTGATCTCCCAGGCCATTCTCGCCGCCTTCGACCAGAAGACGGACCACCGCCTCCTCTACAGGCGCCTTGGCATCGTGGCAGAAGAGGTCCAGGACGACGGCGGGTGCGTGCAGCTGAACATGTTTGTCGATGACGCGGCCCTGGAGCGGGAGAGAAAGCTGCAGAGCGCTCTGCGGGACGTCCGCGCCCGCTACGGCCCCAACATCCTGTTCACCGGCAAAAACATGCTGGAGGGCGCCACGCAGCTGGAGCGGAACCTGCAGGTGGGCGGCCACAGAGCCTGAACACAGGACAAGTTTTTCAAAAGGAGGAAGACCCCATGACAGTGCTTGGTGAAATGTCCATGCCGGCCCATTTCAGATATGCCGCCGTGCTCCGCAGGGGTATGCCGCAGCACACGAAATCTGACAGTTTCCGCCTGGACCATCCCTCCATGCCGCCCGCCCAGTGGGCCAAGATCTTCTCCCCCTTCGACGCGCTGAAGGGCTTCAGCGAGGCCGTGGCCGCAAAAGAGGTGCTCTACGAATTCCGGCGGGACCTTTCCGCGGACGAGGAGGAGGAGCTGAACCGAAGGCTCGGCATCCTGCAGCTGCTCACGCCGAACACCCGTGCTGCCAGGGAGCACCGGATCGAGGTCACCGCCGAGTACTATGTGCCCTGCCTGGACCCGGACCACTTCTCCTACGGCTACCGCGGACAGTACAGGCGCGTCACAGGCATCCTCTGGAGTGTGGATGCCGCGTCCACGCACACGATCCTCATCGGGGACATGCGCATCTCCTTTTCAGACCTTTACAGCCTGGAGAGCACCCACATGCGCTATGACCCGCAGATGGACGAATACCGGCCCATCTTCGAGGTTTCATGGGAGGCGGTGGCGCCATGATGCAGGAGAAAAAGAGCGAGGAGAAAATTCTCTCCGGAAAAGACTTTCTCACGCCGCGGCCGAAAACCGCAAGGGAGCGTGAGGCAGCCCTTCGCCGCCTCACGGAGGAGGAGAAGCGCAGGGCCAGGTGCTGCGTGACCGGTCCCGAGGAAGGAGAGCTCCAGCGCCCCGTGGACGATCTGAAGGTGGACCTGGAAAACGAGATCGTCAAAGCCATCTCCTGCGGCTACACCACATTCATCATCGGGATGACGCCCGGCATCGAGCTGTGGGCCGGCTGCATCGTGCTGCGGCTGCGGGACCGCTTCCCCGACCTTCGCCTGATCGCCGCCCTCCCCCACCCTGGGTTCCGGGCGCACGCAAGGCAGACGGGCTGGGCAGAGCCCTACACCCGGGTGATCGGGGCCGCGGATTTCGTCCAGACCATCTCCCCCGATCCTCTCCCCGAGTCCGACCGTCTCCGCAATCGCTGGATGGTCGACCACAGCAGCAAGCTCATCGCCGTGTGGGACTGGAGGCCGTCCGACACAGGAGACACCGTCCGGTATGCAAGAAAGCAGGGGCTGAAGCTTCAGTACATCCGGGCGTGACACACAGAAGAACCCCCGACAAAGGAGACGCATATGAACCATATGAACCGTTTCAACTCGTTTCTTACCGCCGTCCTGTGGATGCAGGGCAAAAGCCTTCAGGACCTGCAGCTTCCCGGCCTTTCGGACACCCGGGTGCCTGTAGATCCGGAGAAGCGCAGCATCGCAGAAAAGCTCCACCTGGATCCGGGCAGCTTCCTCGCACTCCCTGCAGACTTTGATGACGGCCCGGACGCGCCATGGGCCCGCCTGCTCACCACGCTCCTGGATCTGTGTGCCGTCCAGAAGGACCCGGACCTCCAGGCGATTGCAGGCTATGCACGGCGCGAGATGGCGAAGATGCACACCGGCGGGCCGAAACGCGGCGCCGCCTGATCGGCGCAGGTGACAGAATGGGAGGACATGCATATGTTCAGATGGGTCATGCTTGGCGCCGGCAACATCGCAAACACCTTCGCCCGGACGGTCCGGGAGATGGACGGACATGAGGTGGCCGCGGTCGCAAGCAAGTCACAGGCGCGGGCAGAAAAGCTTGCGCTCACGCACGGCATTCCCCGCTTCTTTGATGACTATGAGGAGATGCTGGAGAGCGTCCCGGCAGATGCCGCCTACATCTCCGTGACGGTGAACGATCACGCGAGGCTGACACAGATGTGCGTGCGGCACGGGATCCCCGTGCTCTGTGAGAAGGCCATGTTCCGCAGCTTCGACGAAGCCCGAAAGACCTTTGACCTGGCAGCGGAGCGGCACGTCTTCACCATGGAGGGCACCTGGAGCCTGTTCCTTCCGGCAAATCTCACGGCGCGCAGGTGGCTTGAGGACGGACGCATCGGGAGCTGCCAGGACATGCAGGTATCCATCGGGTTTCAGCCCGAGATGGACCCCTCCAGCCGCTATTTCAGCAGGACCCTCGGCGGCGGGTGTGCCAGGGACATTACCGTCTACGCCTATGAGCTGAGCCGCTTCTTCCTGGGCGGTCCCATGGAGGAGATGGAGGTGGAGGCCTGGGGATGCGAGACGGGTGTGGACATAGAAAACAGGATCCGCATGAACCTCGGCGGCATCAGGGTGCTGCTTCACACAAGCTTTCGGGCACCTGACATGGAGGAGCAGCTGGTGATCACGGGAGAGAAGGGCAGCATCCAGATTCCCCATCCCCACTATGCATCCCGTGCCTTCCTGAGGTCCCCCGAGGGAAAAGTCCTGGACACATTCGATGATCCTGCGTCCGCCTCCTTCCGCTGGGAAATCCTGGAGGTGGAAAGAAATGTGCGCGGGGGAAAGCTTGAAAGCCCGGTGGTCCCCCACGGCCTGACCCTTTCCTGCGCAGGTCTCTTTGACCTGATCGAGGAAAAGCTCCGGAGCGAGGGCTGAATCTTCACACAGAGGATACCCGGTGCCGCATGACCATACATCTCAGGCGGCACCAGGGTACCTGCGAAAGCAATTTTTTATGCCCGATATTATCTCATTTCGATATTTCAAGAGAATACATCTCCGTTTATTTCGGAGAATCCGACATGGTTTGCAGTTCCTTTTCGCTTTCCCGGAAAGCAGCTTCTGCCTTTCGAAGGTTGAAAAAGAGATTGAGCATCCTGCAGCTGATTAAAGGGAGAGTCAGATGGCCCCACGCGAGATACAACCTGTTCAGCAAGAGCAAGTGACCCGGAAACCTAACGATTCATGGAGAGCCCGTGCCATTCAGGAGATTCGATGCATGCGCCACATGGAGTACCTGAGAACGCACCTGCCGGAGGAAATCCGGTCCGTGGAGGAGGAGATGACCTCCGTGTCATCCCCGCATCTGGACCGGGATCCCGGAAGAGCAAGAGAAGGTGCCCGTGAGGAGCACATCGTCTCCCTGATGGACGAGCTGTCCCGTCTTCGGGACATGCAGGCAAAGGTCAGGCAGCACACGCTGCACTTTGTCCCTGCGTGGCAGGACCTGAGCGAGCAGGAAAGGGACATGCTGTACTCAAGGTACGTGGAGCAGGAGAAGCAGGAGGCGACCGCATCCCGCATGGGCCTTGGCAGACGCACACTGCACAGGCGGCGGGAGGAGGCCCTGGAGCGGCTGATCCGCCGCCTGAACATGATATAAAAGCACAACATGTGCTGCATTTATCCAGCAGAAGCAAAACATATGGTGGCCAAAGGCAATGTCTCACATGCCGAGGCATGCATAAAGAATGGACGCAGGCACATATATTTCTATCAAAAAAGCAGAAGACAATGGAGGAAACCACATGAAGACGACAGCAGCATTACAGCGTTGGGACCTGAATGTCCTGATGGCCAAGCTTCTCCTGTGCGACAAGATGACATATGAAGAGCGGGGCGAGCTTCTGGTCGCCATGAGCCAGTACCTGCTTTTCGGTGAGATCGATGAAAGTATGCTGAAAAACAAATCGATCAACGCTTGCTGGATCGCGATCTGGCAATACCTGACTGACCCGGTATATCAGCGTGAGGCCAGATGGTTGCGGCGCGATATGAACCAATCGGCACGTGAAAGTGATGCTGTGATCTCCGACAGCAGGAAAGAAACGGAACAGGCGGATGCGCCTTTTTACATACACGATCTCTGGCTGACCCGGGAGATCGCAGATCTGGTCCTGCTGGATCTTCTGACGAAGGAGGAGCGAGGCAGAGTTCTGACCGCCATGTGCCAGTATGTGCTGGGCGGAAAGGTCCAGGAGGGCGTACTGAACAGCGGAATTACCGTCACCTTCTGGCAGTGCATCCTGGACAGCCTGAAGCATCCAAAACCCAGCGCGGCCCGGTCCGAAAGAGCCATGAGACAGGCGGAGGGGCGCAGGAGCAGGGTGACAGGCTTTCAATGGGCAGAGCTGACAAACGAGCTGCCCCTGTCGCTCCTGCACGATCTGCAGGCATACGACATGAGCGAAAAGGTGTTGACCGTCATCTGCCATCATATGGAGCGCAGGGAGCTCCAGGAGAGCGTGCTGAACACCTTTCTGGTCCAGATGTGCTATGAGCGCATTGCGAAAAAAGTCGGATTACTGTGACCTGTATGCGCTGCGCTTTGGCGCGCAGACAGGAGATCGATCAGTCACGAAAGGCAAAGCTGCTGATGCAGCACAGGAGGTATAGATGAAGAAGCTGAATTACCGGATGGAGTACGTCAAGCTCTACGACAAAATGGCCGAGAAGCTCACGAGCCGTTTTCTGGATTTCGAGGACCGAGGAAGGCTGATCACGGTCATCTGCCAGTACATGAAGGACGGGCAGATTGATGAAGACATCCTGAGCAATTCAGGGGTCGGCATGGCCTGGGCCGATTTCGAAACAGTCCTGGAGTGTGCATACGAAAAGTCCGTGATCAACAGCAACAACCGGCTTGGCATACCAAACGCGCCGAAGGCTCAGGCCATCCCAGGTGAAGCCGCCCCTTTTGCAGAGCCCGCAGGCGCAATTGATGCCGTCTGCGGGCAGATCCCGGAGACGCTCCAGTTCACCCAGGTACCTGAGTCTGACGTCATGACCTGTACTGCCCTGCCCGCAGACGCCTGTGGGCAGGCTTTCCAGGTTTCCCGGGTGGCAGAGCCCGCTGTGACGCCCTCTTTTCCCACGCATTCAGCTGTCTGCGCCTCCGATGGCGTGTATGTCCCGAAGCTGTCTCCGGCATATCAGCCCACTGCACCTGTGCCCGCATCTGACACCCCCTGCCCTTCTGCCGCGCCGCGGGTATGTCATTCCCTCACGCCTCTGTCTCCCGGGGCCACGCAGCAGCATCTGCAGCGTCCACTGCCAGCTGCTGCACCGGGAAAGGACTCCGGCCAGGCGCCGGCCTATCTCACGCCGCCTGACATCCATTTTGTCACGCCCACCCTGGAGGACGTGAATCGATACATACAGGAGCACCACTATCGCATCAGCGCCCTGAAGTTTATCGCCTACTACAGCAGCGTTGGATGGAAGCGGGGAAGCACGCCCATCATCGCCTGGCAGCCCATGGTCGACCTGTGGAATCTGCGCGAAGCTGACTTTGAGAAACATCATGCCTTTACACCGCTGGGGCAGGGGCCAAAGCAGGTCATGGAACAGATGTATGAGCAGCGGCCCAACACAGAACCCGACGGGAGCGAAGTGCCAGAATGGATCCGCAAGATTGCCGAAGCGCAGGAACAGCAGCGCCTTGAGGCAGAAGAGGCGGCTGCATCTGTGCAGGCGGCTTCTGCCTGATCTCTGCATCCCCGTGCGATACCGCCTGTCTTTTTCTCCTGTGCCCGCGCATACGGGGAGGGAGGTTTTTTCCGCACGGCACCTGACATGGGTATTCATTCTCGCTGGATACCTGCATTTTTTCGATCCAGGCATGCGCACAGGGGAAGATCGTTTTTTCGAATCTCAACGAGATGTAACGAACTGTTTCGACCGGAAACGAATGATAACGAACCGGTGACGACTGCCAACGAACCGGTGACGACCGTCGACGAAGCATCAACGAAGCACAACCCTAATTCTAATTCTCATACTCATACACATACACATACTAAGACAAAGAAACAGACATCATTCGTTGAGAGAGAGAGAAAGGCAGTAAGACGCACGCGCGCGAGGAGAAGGGCCTTCTCCCCTCACACCCAAGGGGGCAGTCTGTCCACAGGCCGTTCTGCACCTGTCCCATGACACAGGAGCAGGAATCCCGGCAGGATTCTAACGTCATCGCATACATGTGCACACACCAGGGGCAGAATATAGCCTGCTGCGCCATCTTCTCGTTTCAGGTACAGCAATCCTGGATCATCCCTCACTCTCCTCCGGAAGCCACAGGACACCGTGATCAGGATTTCGCAGGCTTTGCGTGTCTGATGGCCTGCAGTGGTCATGTCGTACCATCTGGAGTGTTGCAGGCCATGACGTCATCGTCGATTCAGATGGCTGCGCTGGCACAGGCAATGCAGACTGCATTCTACCAGCATTCTACCAGTTTCCACTGTCATTGAAAAATCCAGTTCCGCATGCTATCATGTGCCCGTTCATCGGAGGGTGAATCATTCGCTGGAAATGATTGACCGGATAAGATGCCGGGCTGAGAGGCCCGGTGACTTATCCGGTCTTTTTTTGAGGAGGATCGACGTCATGTCAAAGGAAACCAACTTCACGGAAGGGAAAATCCTGTCCCCGCTTCTTCGCTTCATGGCGCCCGTGTTCCTGGCGCTCTTTCTGCAGGCCATGTATGGCGCCGTGGACCTGATGATCGTGGGAAAATTCGCCCAGGCGGTGGATGTCTCCGCCGTGTCCACAGCATCCCAGATCATGATGACGCTCACCGGGCTCATCAGCAGCTTTGCCATGGGCGCCACGATCCTGCTCGGTCAGAAGATCGGCGAAGGCCGGGGCCGGGAGGGCGGCGAGGTGATCGGCTGCGGTATCGCACTGTTTGCCGTGATCGGCGTCATCTTCACCGTGCTGATCCCCTTGCTTTCACGGCCCCTGTCCGCCGTCATGCACGCACCCGAGGAGGCCTTTGAGGAGACGGCTGCCTATATCCGCATCTGCGGCCTCGGTTTTCTGCTGATCATCAGCTACAACCTGATCGGCAGCATCTTCCGCGGCATCGGCGACAGCAGGACACCCCTGATCACCGTCGCCATCGCCTGCGTGGCCAACATTCTGGGTGATCTTCTCCTGGTGGCGGTCTTCTCCATGGGCGCATCCGGCGCGGCCCTGGCCACCGTCTTTGCCCAGGGCATCAGCGTGCTGCTCTCCCTCCTGCTTCTGCGCCGCCGTCCCCTGCCCTTTGAGATCCGGAAGGAACACATCCGCTTTCAGAAGACCATCGCAAAGAAGCTGACGCTGCTGGGGCTGCCCATCGCCCTGCAGGATCTCCTGGTGGGCATCTCCTTCCCGGTCATCCTGGCCATCGTGAACAGTCTCGGACTGATCGCCTCCGCCGGCGTCGGCGTCGCAGAGAAGGTCTGCGGGTTCATCATGCTGATCCCCTCCGCCTTCATGCAGGCGATGAGCGCCTTTGTGGCACAGAACGTGGGCGCGAGGCGGTACGACAGGGCGAGGAAATCGCTCTTCTATGCCATCCTGGCCTCCTTTGTCCCGGCCGTCATCATGTTCTACCTGGGTTTCTTCCACGGGGATCTGCTCGCCGGCATCTTTGCAAATGATCTTGATGTCATCCTGGCCGCGGCCGACTATCTGAAGGCCTATGCCATCGACTGCCTGCTCACATGCTTCCTCTTCTGCTTCATCGGCTACTTTAACGGTCTTGGCAGCACCCGCTTTGTCATGATCCAGGGCATCGTCGGGGCCTTCTGTGTGCGCGTTCCCGTGTCCTTCCTCATGAGCCGCTGGGAGCCCGTGAGCATGTTCCATATCGGCCTTGCGACGCCCGTTTCCACCGTTCTGCAGGTTGCGCTCTGCACCATCTTTTTTCTCTATCAGCGGAAAAAGATGCGCGAATAAGTTCCTGATCTTTCGTCAGGTCACGAGATCGCGGTTCACGTTGGCGCTCGGGTCCCGCTGCTTGACCGACTTGGGCGACATGCCGAACTTCTTTTTGAACTGCCGGCTGAAATAGTAGGCATCGCAGAAGCCGTAGTGCTGCGCCACATTCTTCACGCTCAGCTGCCCACCCCTCAGATCCCGGTAGGCCGCCTCCAGCTTGTAGTCCAGCTGGTACTGGTGGATGCTCTTCCCGGTGATCTGCCGGAAGCGGTCCGACATGGTGCGCACGTTCATGTTCACGATCTCGGCCAGCTCATCCAGGCTGTACATGATGTCCGGGTGCTTGCGGAAGAGGCTGATGACCGCCACCGTCCACTCCTCCTGCGTGGTCTGGCTTTCCATGCTGATCGACGCCAGCTCATCCAGAAGGAGGTTCAGCAGCAGTGAGAGCCGCCGCTCCTTGCCCGGCCGGTGCGACCAGTACAGATCCACGATCCCGTTGATCATCTTCGTGCAGCTGTTGTTCTGCCCGAGATGAATCAGGGTCGGGAGGATCACCGCATTGGTCTCATTGGTCGCGCTGATCTCCTCACTGCTCACCTCCCCCATCTTCCTGTCCTCCGGCAGTTTGTTCATGTGGATGAAGATGTTTCGCATGTTCACCGTGCACAGACCCGTCCCGAAATGGTGGCTTCCGGCTCTGAGGAAGATCAGGTCACCCGCCTGGAGAGAGTAGGATTCATCGTCCTGAGCGATGGGCTGCTCGCCGCTGAAGATGTAGAGAAGATCATGCTCATGGAGCACCCTGTCCTGGTGCGCCTCGGGCTTCGGATAGACATTGGTGCCGCACAGCGTGACGTGCCGGCGGGAGGAGAGGGGAAGATAGGTGTACGACATAAAATTTCTTCATCCCGATCTTTCATGAATTTTCCGGAAAATCCATCTTTTTCTCGCTGCAGGGGATTATATCAGAGGAATTTGGAAAACACAAAGGCAGATTCATTCATGAAATGATGACATTTCCTGCCGCCCATGCGTCCTTCTGCCATCAACTCGGGCCTTCCCCGTTTTCCGCTCCTTTGTTTTTGGCAAATATGAGAAAAATTCTACCGCAATTTACATCTTTGTTCTTTTTTCTCCATTGCCCGGCGGCGCAGAGGTGGTGTATCATGATGTCAGCAGGCGGATGATGCCATATTTCATCCGTCAGACAATTTCACAGGAGGAAAAACTCATGAAGAAAATCGTTGCAATGATGCTTGCCATCGCGATGATCCTCAGCATGGTGTCCGTCGTCTCCGCTGAAGGCGAAAAGACCAAGCTGAAGGCCGTTTTCATCGCCCACCCGCTCACGCAGAGCGTGTACGACATGGAATGGCTCATGGAAATCGAAGAGCAGGCCGGTGTCGACATTGAATGGGAACAGATCTACACCGACTGGAACCAGGTCAAGTCCACCCGCTTCGCCTCCGGCGACATCCCGGACCTTTTGTTCAATGCCACCGGCGACAGCGACTACACCACCTATGAGGGCCTGTTCATGGAGCTGACCGATCTGATCGACCAGTATGCTCCCAACGTGAAGGCCATGTTCGAAGAAGAGCCCGACACCCTGGCCCTTTCCAAGCTCGGCGACGGCCGCATCTTCGCCACCCCCAAGTTCCAGGGCAAGTGGCCGGACTGCAACGGCGTCATGTTCATCAACAAGACCTGGCTGGAGAATCTGGGTCTGGAAAAGCCCACCACGCTGAGCGAGCTCAAGAACGTGCTGATCGCTTTCCGTGACAACGATGCCAACGGCAACGGCGATGCCACCGACGAAGTGCCCATGGACTTCAACGGCTGGTTCGGCGGCGCCTACTCCCTGACCAACCTGATCGGCTCCTGGGGCATCCAGCTGGTGAACTGGGGCTCTGACGCCTACTTCGCAGAGGGCGGCCAGATCAAGAACTATGCGGTTGACGATCGCTACAAGGCCATGATGAAGTACCTGGCTGACCTGTACGCAGAAGGCCTCATCAACCCCAACGCCATCACCAACGACTACTCCATGTTCCAGTCCCTCTCCCGCGGCGATTCCGACGGCAATGCGCTGGTTGGCGTCGTGCTGGGCTGGGAGGAAACCGACAAGTTCGGCCCCACCATCTATGAGCAGTATGAGCCCTGCGGCCCGTTCGTGGACGACGTGGACGATCTCGCCACCGCAGAACCCCGCTGGACCTATGACTTCTCCGGCCTGAACATGAGCAGCAACCGCGTGGCCATGAGCGCCAAGTGCGCCAACCCCGAGGCTGCCATGAAGTTCATCGACCTGTTCTATGGACCCGAAGTATCCGTGGAAGTGCTCTTTGGCGGCATCACCGACGGCAACCTGGCCAAGATCGCTGACGACCACTATGAAGTCCTGGATCCGCCGGAAGAGGCTCACACCGACAACGGCACCTGGAAGTGGACCTCCACCTTCGCCGACAACGGCCCCATGTACATCCGCCGCGCCACCCAGATCGACATGGCCAAGGATATGGCCTTCGCTCTGAACGAACGGGAGCAGTACAAGGAAGCCATTGCCCGCATCGACATGGACAGTGAGTACTATCCGCAGTTCCTCATGAAGTATTCTGTGGACGACCAGAACACCCTGGCCGTCACCCAGGCCGCCATCACCAGCGTGACCGACAGCTGGTGGGGACTGTGGCTGACCGGCGAGGCCGACATCGAGGACACCTGGGAGGACTATGTGGCCGAGGTTGAGGCCGCGGGTCTTGCCGAGAACCTGGCCATCCGCCAGGCCG
>JAFUBA010000125.1 GCA_017460395.1 Clostridia bacterium
CTTCAGCGAAGCGAGCAGGATGTGCGAAAGTTCCTTCACACCCTGGACCTCGTTCAGTGCCTGTGGGACGGGCACGAGGAAGGTGTGCGGCGGCAGCTGCGCGTGAAGGCAGGGGACTGCAATGTGGATGCGCAAGTTTTTCAGCGCTTTCGCGGTGAGCTGCAGGCGGCCATGGGGGAAAGCTTCACCTTCCAGGACGTGACCGCGCTCAAGGGGCGCCTCAAGGACTTTGTGAGGTCCGTCAAGACCCCGGCCTCCAGGATCCTCTACATTGCGGACTGCCACTTCTTTCACCGGAGGCTGAACACGGAGATGGACAAGCGGGGCTTTGCCAGCGGTGAGGAGATGAACGAGCACATGATCCGCCGGTGGAACGAGAAGGTCACCTCGAAGGATGATGTCTACATCCTCGGCGACTTCAGCCTCGCGCCGGGTCCTCAGACGAGCTGGATCTACAGCCGGCTGAACGGGAAAAAGCACCTGATCATCGGGAACCACGACAGGTATCTGGAGGACCGGGACTTCGAGCATGATCTTCTCGTGTCCCGCGACCATGTCCTGGAGATCCGGGATCACGGAAAATCTGTGATCCTCTCCCACTATCCCATCTTCTGCTACAGGGGACAGTACAAGCGGGACAGAAACGGCAACCCCGCCGTCTACATGCTCTACGGCCACGTGCACAACACCCACGATGAGCGCCTGGTCCACCGCTTCATCATGGAGACCAGGGAAACGAAGGTGCTGAACAGGCATACGGGCGAGATGGAGCCGATCCCGTGCAACATGATCAACTGCTTCTGCATGTTCGGGGATTACCAGCCGCTGACACTGGACGAGTGGATCCGGCTGGACCGGAAGCGCCGGCAGCAGATGAACGCGGAAGAGGATGCAGGCGAAGGCAAGTATATGAGAGATGAGGATGATGAGAATGGCTGAAACCTACAGGACAGATCATCAGAACGTGTTTGTGGTTGGCGTCGACATGGAAAACCGCTCGGCCGAGGAGATCGCAAGGGATGCTGCGAAGAGCATCTCAGACCTCATGGATGCGCTGGTGCGATCCCGGCAGCAGGCGGACGACAAACTGACAGAAAAAGCCGAAACCTGATGGGAGGGAACCAAAATGGAACTGGAAGACAGGATGCAGGATATGAAGATGCGCCAGCTGATCATCGCCAGGAAGGATCTTGCGATGTCCCCCGGCAAGCTGGCCGCGCAGGTGAGCCACGCGAGCATGGCGTACTTTGCCCATCTCCTGCGCACCGGTGGTGCAGATGAAGTGATTTCTCTGGATGACGACGTCATGCCGGAGGTGGAGGTCCTGGCCGTGATGCCGGAGGATGTATACCTCGGGTGGCTCTTTGGGAGCTTCACCAAGACGGTGTGCGAGGCAAGGAACAGGGCACATCTATTGAAGGTGTGCGCTATGGCGGAGGAGCTGGGGCTCAGGGAGAATGAGGACTACTTCCTCATCCGGGACAACTGCCTGACCGAGCTGACGCCTGAAGAGGTGGACGAGGACGGACAGGGCAGGACGCTGACGTGCATCGGGTTCCGGCCGCTGCCGGATGAGGTGTCACACCAGCTCAGCCGGAAGTATCATCTCTATGTCTGATTGGGAGGGAAAAGCAAGATGGACCCGAAGAGACGGGAAAAGACAAGGGAAGGCCTGATCGCATGGCTGAATCAGTTTGAGGGCGATCACTACACCTTTGACATGTACGGCGTCAGGTTCACCGTGGACCTGCCCCGGGCGACGGCAGAGAAGGTGATGGACATCGCGTTTCTCCTCATCGACCGCATCGTGGAAGCGCAGGGGGAACTCACGGGCGCAGAGTTTCAAAAGCTGGAGGCAGAAAAGGGACTCATGGCCGATGGAAGCGACGTGCTTCGTGTGGTCATGGCTGCATATGCAGATGATCATCTCTTTGGCCGCTTCAGGGATATTGATGCCATGATCGGCAGGCTCCAGCCAAAGGGTGCTCCTTTGGATTCCGGCTTCTTCCAGCTGGTCATCCGCCCGGAGCTGGATCTGCTGATCTACGCCGCGATCCGGCACGTGGATACCGTGGAGAAGGAATACGAAAGCCTTGTCTACACGGTCTTCCTTGGCTTCCTTTCCAAGGGCTGGGGCGAGGGGGCAGGCTGGTGCAAAGGGGACGACGGAAACTGGCACTGGCAGAGCCAAAACGACGACTGAGTGCATCCTGAATGTGCCCAGGGTGGAAATATCAGAAGGACACAGATACAGCAAAACCCCGGGAACCAGGCAGGCTCCCGGGGATGGATCTTTGATTCAGCCGATGATCAGGGAAATGGCACACCACACGAGGGACAGGGCCAGCACCACGCTGCAGGCCGTCCTGTGTCTGCGGAACAGGTCCTGGAGCCTGACGCCCGCAAAGAGCCAGGCGAGATTACAGATGGGCCCGGTGAACGGCAGGATGGCACCGACGGCGAGAAGGCGCAGAAAGCTGCCAGAGTAGGGGAGCACATAGGAGGAGAGGGCCGTCATGCAGAACACCATGATTTTGACATTGGTGAGCTGGACCATGAGCCCGGTGAGAAAGCTGGCCGTCCCTCTGTCCTGAATCTGTGCCTCCGTTTCGCCCGGCGAGTGCAGGATGACGGGCCGAAGGATCTGAAAGGCCATGAAGAGGAGATAGGCCGCACCTATAAAGGCGAGGAAGCGCACGTTGTCTCCCAGGACGCTCCCGAGGAAATAACAGATGAGCACGCTGGCCAAAGACACGATGGCAAACCCGGTAAAAAGACCTCGCCACTGCCTGAGGGCTGCTGCACGTCCCTCCTTCATGGCGGTGGTGAGGGAACAGAGATTGGCCGGTCCCGGCGTGATGCCGCTGAAGAAGCAGTACAGGATAAAGGAAGGGATGAGGGAGACGGGCAAGGCCCATCACCTCCCGATCAGGTCCTTCACAACCTCACCTGCGATAATCAGCCCCACCACAGAGGGGACAAAGGCCGTGGAACCCGGAATGTCGCGCCGGACGGTGCACTTGCGGGCACCCGGCGGGCAGATGCAGTGGCTGCGGCAGGAGATGGATGGGTCCTCCAGGGGACGGGTGGGCTGCTCTGTGGAGTAGACCACCTTCAGGTGTTTGATGCCCCGCTTCCTGCACTCGGTGCGCATGACCCTGGCAAGGGGGCAGACGGACGTCTTATAGATGTCCGCCACGCGGAAGGCCGTGGGATCCATCTTATTGCCGGCGCCCATGGAGCAGATGATGGGGGTGCCCGCAGCCCGGGCGGCCTCCACGAGGGTCAGCTTGCCCTTCACGGTATCGATGGCATCCACCACATAGTCATACTCGGAAAAGTCAAACAGGTCCTTTGTGTCCGGCATGTAGAACGTCTTGTAGGTGCGCACGACGCAGTCGGGGTTGATCTCATGGATGCGCTCCTCGGCGGCATCCACCTTGTAGTGTCCGACGGTCTTTCTCGTGGCATGCAGCTGACGGTTCAGGTTGGTCAGGCAGACGCGGTCATCGTCGATCAGGTCAAGGGCCCCGATGCCGCTCCTCACCAGGGCTTCCACGGTGTATCCGCCCACGCCGCCCACGCCGAACACGGCCACGCGGCTGCTTTGAAGCTTCTCCATGCCCTCAGGGCCAACGAGCAGCTGGGTTCTGGAAAACTGATTCAGCATGGTTCCTGCTCCTTCTTCTTGGTCTCATTCTCTGGACTTTGCTCAAACTGTTCAAGGAAAGAGTGGGTGACACCCCTGTGCTTCCAGCCCACCATGGTGTCCAGCTGGACATTGTGGATGCTGGCGAAGACATTGTCTTCCACGCTGGGGTTCTCCTTCTTCAGCCGCTTGAGCAGCTGCTTGACCTCCTGCCGCTTGCTGCCGCCCTGGCCGTTGTCGCACATGGTGCAGTTTTCGGTGAAGCGGCAGGCGCACTGGATGAAGCTGAGCTCATTGTCATTCTTCCACCGGATGATGTCCTCCTCGTGGACCATGTAGAGGGGCCTTATCAGCTCCATGCCGGGGAAGTTCTTGGCGCTGAGCCTGGGCAGCATGCCCTGCAGCTGTCCGCCATAGAGCATGCCCATGACCGTGGTGCCGATGACGTCGTCAAAGTGGTGGCCGAGGGCGATCTTGTTGCACCCAAGCTCGCGTGCCTTATTGTACAGGCAGCCCCGCCGCATCCTGGCGCAGAGAAAGCAGGGGTTTTTGTCCTGGCTGTTGGCCACCTCAAAAATGTCGCTCTCAAAGATGGTGTAGGGGATCTCCAGGTACCTTGCGTTGCTCTCCACCTTGCGGCGGTTGATCTCATTGTAGCCGGGGTCCATGATCAGGTAGGTGACATCAAAGGGGATCTCGGTATGCCGGTGCAGAAGCTGCATCATCTTGGCCATGAGCATGCTGTCCTTGCCGCCCGAGATGCAAACGGCGATGTGGTCGTTCGGCTGGATCAGGTCATAGCGGCGGATGGCCTTACAAAAGGGTGCCCACAGCTGATCCCGGTACTCGGTCAGGATGGACTGCTCAATTTTCTGAATGCCTGTGAGTGTTCTGCTCATTTCTGCAGCTCCTTGCAAGTTAGATCAAAGATTTCGAGAAATGCCCGGAGGTCCTCCTCGCTGGTCTGGTGGCTGAGGCTCACCCGGAAGGCTTCCATGGCCTGTTTCCTGCTCTTTGTGACGGCAAAGACCGCGCGGGACGGGGTGTTCTCCACGGAGCACGCGGACTTGACGGAGACGCACACGCCGTGCAGGTTCAGCTGATCCCGCATCGCGGCGCCCTTGATGCCGTCCACGCCGAGGGACAGAATGTGGGGAAGGGCGCCCTCGGGGCTGAAGATCCGCACGCGGCGCTTTTCCATCTGAAGCCTGAGAAACCGGTTCAGGGAGGCAACCTTCTCATCGTTTTCCGAAAGGTTTGACACGGCGTCCTCCAGGGCCACCTGCATGGAGACAGCGAGGCCGACGGCCGGGGTGCCGCTTCGGTAAAGAGACGTACTGACACCGCCGTGAATGAGGGGCTCCATGTCCACATCGCGCTTCTTATAGAGGATCCCGCTGCCCGTGATGCCGCCGAACTTGTGGGCGGAGAGGGCTGCGGTATCGGTGAGTGACAGGTCCAGGGGCATCTTGCCGGCCGCCTGGGTCACGTCCACGTGGAGACGGCAGGCGGGATAAGCCTTCAGGATCTCGCGCACCTCCTCCAGCGGCTGGATGACGCCCAGCTCGCTGTCCACGCGGGGGAGGGTCAGAAGCACCGTGTCCGATCGAAGGCAGGCGCGCAGCGCATCGAGATCGATCAGCCCCTGCTTTGTGATGGGCAGCACGTCGATCTCATAGCCCCTCTCCTGAAGGGCTGTCAGGCAGCCGGAGACGGACGGATGCTCCAGGGGATTGGTGATGATGTGGCGACCGACATGGCGGGCGGCATAGGCGATGCCCTGAATGGCCGTGTTGTTGCTCTCACTGGCGCCGGAGGTGAAGATGATCCCGTCGGGATCGGGTGCTGCCGGGCAGAGAAGCTCTGAAAGGCGTTTCTGAGCGCGGTCCATATATTCCTTCGCCATCTGTCCTGCCGCGTGGTGCGCATTGGCATTGCCGCAAAGGCTCCCTTCCGCCTCCAAAAAGGCCTGCAGGGCTGCCGGGGAGGGCGGTGTGTGTGCCGTATAGTCAAGATAGATCATGGTGCCCTCCTGCTCAAAAAATGGAAGTTCTTGCATACAGATGAATGCAGCCGTAAGGTGCAATCACTGCCCTTCGGCGCGAAGGCAAGTATACATCAGGCCGAAGACGGAAATCAATGAGCAAGTTACTGGACTTTAAAGACAGGCCCCCTTGTGGGACACACAAAAAGCAGATTCCATGCGGAATCTGCATAAAGACCGCGATTTATGCTTCGCACTTAGCCTCCTTGCCTGCGTGCAGGCCCCTCAGGAGGCACTGGATGCCCAGTCTGTAGGTTTCCTCCATGTTTTCCGGATAGTAGACAAAGTAGCCCGCCTCCTCGTGGGCGATAAAGCCGTGCATGAAGCTGCGGAGGATGCGCTGGAAGTGCCGCTTCTGTGTTTCCGTCAGGTCATAGTCTCCGAGCGCCCGCATGAACGGCTCTGCGACCATGTAGGTCTGGGTCTCCAGCTGCTCATTGGACATGCGGTGCACAGAAAGGATGGTCTTATAAAGCTCCGGGTGCTGCATCGCATAGCCCCGGTAGGCATCCGCGAGGGCGATGACCGCCGCGTCGCCGTGCAGTCCCTTGATGGCATCCATCAGCGTGTCTTTCTGGGACGTCAGGGCATAGAGGCCGACCTCCGTGATGACATCGTCCAGGCCCGCCACGTGCTTATAGAGCGATGCGGTCCGGATACCGAGCTTTGAGGCCAGAAGATTCATGGAAAAACTGTTCAGCCCCTGCTCTTCTGTCAATTGAACTGCAGTGGCAATCACGATGTCGCGGGTGACTCCCTTGTGATACATAGGTACCCCCTTGCTGCTGCACGCCGGGCAGCGGATCATGGAAACTGCAGCGAAAGCTGCCGTAAATCACAGGACAGTCGTGACCTTATCACAGAACACGGGTGAAAACAAGGCGGCGGGCCGGATCGGCCGCCGCCAGCAGAACTCTGTATTTTCTGGGATTGGGCACCTTACCTGCTCGTGGCTTCAGCTGCTGCTTCGCGACCTGCGATATAGCCCATATAGGAGCAGATGCCGAGGGCTTCCATGCCCGGATAGAAATCGCCCAGCAGGTCGCCGGAGGAGATCAGGCCGGCGGCATAGAGCCCTTCAATGGGTGTGCCGTCGTCCTTCAGGACCTGGGCCCTGTCATTGGTGACGATACCGCCGAACTGGCCCCTGGTCAGGTCATATTCCTTGACGGCGTAGTAGGTGCCATCGTCGATGGGGCTGAGGTACTCCTTTGCCTTACCGAAGTCCGTATCCTCGCCGGAAAGGCACAGGGCATTGTAGTGCTCCACTGTTTCCTTGAGGGCTTCGGGATCCATGTTCATATCCTGCGCGAGCTTCTCCAGAGAATCTTCCTTAAAGGCCTGCAGGTAGGAACTGCCGTTCTGGGTTGCGGAAAGATACTTGTCCAGGTTCAGGAAGCGGTCTGCGATGGCCTGGTCCATGATCACCCAGCCGTAGTCCGGGGCATCCTTCTCGATGAAGTACTCCATCTGGAAATGGGTGCCGGCGGTTTCGGAGACCTTCCGCTCGGCCTTGCTGTTGATCAGCAGGCAGTCATAGGGATAGCTGTTCCAGGGCTGGCCCACCACGGGCATATCATAGGGATCCGGGGCAAAAATACCGCTCATCTTATGCTGATAGGGGTACAGCGCAGCGCCAAGCTCGCGTGCCATGATGATGCCGTCGCCGGTATCTCCCTTGGCCGCTGCGGTGTAGTTCAGCTCGGCACCGGGATCCAGCTCTGCACAGAGCTCCTTGTTCCTGGCGTACGTTCCCGTGGCGAGCACGACGGTCCCGGCGTGATAGGTTTTGACGCCCGATTTGGTTTCGCACCTGACGCCCGTGACCCGACCTTCTTCTGTCAGAAGGCCTGTGGCAGGGGTACTCACGAACACGTCAACGCCGTTCTTCGTCAGACGGTCCATCAGGGTGGAGAGGAGGTATTCTCCGCCCTTGGGATGTACTTCTGCGTCCACAAGCTCGATGGTGGATGCGTTCTTCAGGGCTTTCTCAGACGGATCCACGCCCCAGCCGGTTTCCATGAATGTCTTGCCCTCAATGCCCATCTCGGTGTACAGGGCGATGATCTCCGGCGCATTGCTCATGGCCGCCTGGAGCTTATCCCGGTCGATCTGATTGTCGTATTCGGTGTTGCGGTCCAGCCACACCTGCGTCTTCTCCGGGATTTCCTCCTCGGTGAAGGCGGCGACAAAGGCACCGGATGAGAAGATGGAGGTACCGCCGATGATGCCGAGCTTCTCAAGCAGCGCCACCCTGGCACCGTCCTGGGAAGCCTTCATGGCTGCCTGCATGCCGGCATATCCGGCACCGACGACCACGACGTCATAGTCAAATTCTTCGTCTTTGACTTCGGTTTCCGACTTCCGGCTCTTCCACTGCGAAATGTCAGCGCCGGCCTGGGTCATGGCGTCTGTAAGAGCCGTCTTCATGGCAGCCGAGGATACGGTGGCGCCTGTCACGGTATCGGCAGCGAGCGTCTGGCCTTCCAGCACCTGCTGTGCAATCAGGGCGAGCGCCGTATCGCCGACCCCCGCAGTTTCATTGTCATCGAGGATCTCGATGGATGTGATGGCTGATTCATCCACCGTCACGGCGATCTGGATCTGGCCATCCATTCCGGTGCCTGTACCGATGTAGGTGCCGGGCGTCATTCCATCTGCCAGTGCGGGCATGACCGCGCTGAATGTCAGCAGGGCGATCAGCAGAAGTGAAAGCAGTTTCTTCATGGGTTCCTGTCTCCTCTCTGTGTTCAATGCTAAAATCATTAGCATTGACGAGATTCTAAGCAAATGGTATTAGCTTGTCAAGACGTCTGCAATAGATTTTTTCTGCAATTCTCCTGCGCACAAATGAAAGCAACCATCGTGCAAAATGGTTCACAAAGTGGAGGTGCGGGTATGCTTCTGGAATTCAGGGCCAGGAATTACAAATCCTTTGCGGAAGAGATGATCTTTTCGATGATCCCGGCCCCAAAGGAAAAGGGCCTGGACTACAGCGTTCTATCCGATCGGGCAGGGAAGAAAACATACAGAGGGCTCAGTTCTGCTGTGATCTTTGGGCCGAACGCATCGGGCAAATCCAACATCATTGGGGCCATGGATACCTTCCGGTCGATCGTGGTGAGTGGAAACATCCATCCTGCGGACGGGGCCTTCTCAAGGGCGGCATCATCCCTGAAACTGGTCTCAAACTGTCACAGAAAGGGTGATGCGACAGCGTTTTCTGTGCGCTTCCTCGATCATGGTCTCCTGGTCGAATATGCCCTGAAGGCCGACCTTGGCAGCTTCATGGAGAAGGATGCTCCGAGGAAGATCCTGGAGGAGAGGCTGTCGGTCAATGAGAAGGAGATCTTCTGCCGGCATGAGCGCCTGGAGGTGAAGCTCCCGCAGGCCATCCGGGACTACGTGAATCAGGGCGTTCGGAGCAGCATCATGGAACAGCTCTGCGAGATTGCAGAGGGCAGTCTTTCAGACACAGAGCTGTTTCTGACAGGTGGCTTCAAGTCGATCTTTGCGCAGAAGCTTGCGCGCGCCATCACGGACTGGTTTCAAAGAAGGTTCCTCGTGGTCTGCCGCGCGGAGGACATGGAGCCGCAGGCGAATTTTATGGCCACCCAGAAGACGCTCAGGGAGGCTGCCAGGGCCTTTGGCATTCCGGAGAATGGGCCGGAGCTCGGATCCATGGGTGAGGGCGATGCGCCGGTGTCCGACTTCCGGGACAGGCTGCCTCCGGCAGAGCTCCTTGCATCCAGCGGGACGGCCTGGTTCATGCGCGTCTTCCCGCAGGTGCTGCGGGCCCTCCAAAGCGGCGGGACGCTTGTGATGGATGCCTTTGATGCATCCATCCACCCGTTGGCAGTCATGAACATCATCAACATCTTTCACAACGATGAGATCAACAGGCACAGGGCACAGCTGATCTTTGCCACGCACAACCCGATCTATCTTGACGTGACGCTGCTTCGAAAGGACGAGATCAGGTTTGTGGAGCGGGACGATGAGACTGGAGACAGCAGCCTCTATGCCCTGTCTGATTTTCGCGCAGTGAAGGGGATCCGCGACCGCGGGGATACCATGGATCGCTACTTCGTCGGCCGGTATGGCGCCATACGGGATATGGATTTTGCTCCAGTCATAGAGGAAATCATGACAGAAGAGAGGTGAAGCCTCTGCTGTCAGTCCATGGAATGCTAAGACGTGGAGGTGCTGTCATGGCACATATCGATGAGCTTCGAGTGGAACGGTACCGGGGAATCAAAGGCCTGAGGATAAGGAATCTGAAGAGGATGAATCTGATTCTCGGGGATCACAACTGTGGCAAGACCAGCGTGCTCGAGGCGATCCAGCGGCTCGGAGCAAAAGGCTCTGCCGATGTGATTCAGGTGGCACGTCAGCGGGACGCGCTCGCCGTGGAGGGTGCAAGCTCAGCATATGACAGCTTCATCTGTATGTTCCCGCGGGATCATGAGGACGGACTGAGCATCGCGGTATCCGGAATATGTGATGGAACCGACATGTCATTCTCACTGGCTGGAAGGAAAGACCGCATCCTGCCGGATCCTGGGGAGCCTGACGGCGCAACAGAAGCGGAGGCTTTTGACGGTGTGATGCGCGTATCCTGTGGAAGGACGGAGAAGGAAGAGCACATCAGGATCCATCCGTATTCGGGCATGAACGGGGCTGCACCGGCAGAAAGAGATCAGCCGGAAACCGTGTATGTTTCGCCATACGACCACTTGATGGGAAACAGTATGAGTCACATCCGGAGGAATGAAACATGCAGGGACATCTGTGTCAAAGCCCTGCAGAGCTTCGATCCGGACATCGAGGACCTGATGATCTTCCAAAGCGATACCGGCGACCGTCCGGCAGAATATCTGCGGCACAGGAGGCTTGGCGATATGCCTGTCTCCACATATGGTGACGGTCTGAAGAACGTGCTGACGATCTTTGACACTGTTGCGCAGGCTGCAGGCGGGATCCTTCTGATGGATGAGATGGAGACATGGATTCACGCAAATCTCGATGATGACATCTTCCGCTGGATCTTGAAGGCCTGCATCACCTTTGATGTACAGGTGTTTATCACCACGCACAGCCTGGAAGTCATCGACGGGATCCTTGCAGCTCAGGACTATGAAAATGGGCAGAAGGAAGACGATGTCTGTGTGTGTACACTCAAGCGGGACGAAGCCGGTACGCTTTCGAGAGTGCTTTCCGGGCGTCATGTATACGAAAACAGGGAGTCCTTCGGCTTCGATGTGCGAGTGTGAAAAAAGCAAATTGTGCCGGAGAAAAAAAGGCCGGATGCGCCGGCCAAAGATGGGGAGGTGTGAAGCGTGAGCGAAGCATCGGAAGCAGCGATTGCCAGGGAAATCGAGGAAGCTGAGCACAGGGGAGAAGCGAAAATCGTCGCGAATCTTCTGAGAATGAATGAAACGGCAGACAGGATTCTGCAGGCTTCTGGGTGGTCTCTGGAGAAGGTGGTGAACCTGGCAAGGGAGATCGGTATGAAGGAGCTGAGGCTCAGATAAACGGAAATGGAGGAAGAAACAGTGTGGGTAAGAGCGAAAGAAAAGATACAGCTGAAAGCCTCGCAGGATGACTGCCAGATCACCTACTCTGCCCAGAAGGGGTCCAAGTGGACGGCACACCATGAGCCGGATGTCGTCCCTTCTCTTCCTTGGCGCATACAGCACAGATACTTCAACGTGAGGCTGAATGAGGCGCGTTTCCAGGAGCTGTTTGAAGAGATAGATTTTGAGGATTAAGGCATTGTAGTTCAAGCGGCAGAGCATCGGTGGCTCTCCACCGGGAATTCTGGGTTCGAATCCCAGCGATGCCACCATTCAACCGGAGTCATGCCTGAATTGACAGGATATGACTGGCTGGCCCTGGTCCAGCGCACGAACGGTAATCATTCCGTGTTTCATGTAGTGATCTCGTGAGCGACGACAGTACCGGTGAGGCTCTTGTGGTTGTGCCAATAGGATTGTCAAAACGACCAAATTTTATGGTGATGGTGTTACGGCTAAATTATAATGGCAGAAAATTGCTCTCTTTACTGGCAGTAGGTTGCTCTATATAATGGCGGCCATGGGAGGTGTGACGCCAATGTCTGTAACCAGGAACGCCATGAGCAGATCATTCCCA
>JAFUBA010000126.1 GCA_017460395.1 Clostridia bacterium
GAGGATTTTATCCCGACCTATACGCCGAAAAAAGAAAAGGATGAGGGCGGAGAGACTTCTGCAGAGATTTCTGATCAGGAGGAGCAGAAGTACGCATTCTCAGGGACGCGGAAGGGTCGCTTATATCACGACAAACGGCTTGATATTACAGTGAATGCTGATATCCAGGGAAGTGCCAATATAGGTCGCAAGGAATTTCCCAACCTGTTCGTTCCGAAAAGCTGCGATATTCAGAATCCTCCTGTGATATACAGGCATCCGGATTTGAAGCCTGTGGCACAACGTATTATCTGTAAATGAAGTCCCTATGGGATAGCAGGACGATCACACCGATTTATCGGTGCAGTTGCCCTGCGAGGGCGCATGATGCCGCCCGTTTGAAGGGCTGATACCTTTTGGCACTAGCATCATTACTATTACAACATGCTGCAGGTACTCTTTCACTGAGGAGAATCACACATGAAGAAACAAGCCTTCCATACCGGCTGGACCTGTAACGGCCAGCCCGTCACCCTTCCCCACGACGCCATGATCCATGAAAGCCGCAGCAAGGACGCCCCGGGCGGCAGCGGGCACGCATATTTCCCGGGCGGGGTCTATACCTACGAGAAGACCTTCCGGGTGGATGCTGAAGAGGCCGGAAATCCCATGCTGCTGCACTTTGAGGGCGCATACCGTCACAGCACCGTCACGGTGAACGGCAAAGAGGCCGGCCATTGCGCCTACGGCTATATTCCCTTCATCGTGGATGTGACGGACCTTGTCCGCGAGGGCGAGAACACCGTGTCCGTCCGGGTGGACAACAGCCAGCTCCCCAACTCCCGCTGGTACACGGGCAGCGGCATCTACCGGCCGGTGTGGCTTTTGACGGGCGAAAAGGACCATATCGCCTTTGAGGGCGTGAAGGTGGCTACCCTCAGTCTTTCGCCTGCGAGGATCCGGGTGCGCACGGAGATCGCGGGGAGCGGGGATGTGTCCGTGGAGATCCTGGACGCGGCCGGAAAGAGCAAAGCCAAGGGGAAGGGTGCAGACGTCACCCTGGATATCCCGGCAGTCCACCTCTGGAGCGCGGATCAGCCGTATCTCTACACCGCCCGCGTGACGCTGAAAAAGGATGGACAGGCGGCGGACGAGGAGACCGTCGCCTTTGGCATAAGGCAGGTCACCTGGAGCAGCAAGGGCCTTTTTGTCAACGGCCAGGAAACCCTCCTTCGGGGCGGCTGCATTCACCACGACAGCGGCATCCTGGGTGCTGCCACCTTCGACGAGAGCGAATGGCGGCGGGTAAGGCTTCTGAAGGAGGCGGGCTTCAATGCCCTGCGCATCAGCCACAATCCCGCCTCCCGTGCACTGCTGGAGGCCTGCGACGCCCTGGGCCTGTATGTGATGGACGAAACCTGGGACATGTGGTACAGCCACAAGACCCAGTTTGATTATGCATCTGACTTCGAGGCGAACTGGAGGGATGATCTGACCAGACTGGTCAGCCGCGACTACAACCATCCGTCGGCCATCATGTACTCCATCGGCAACGAGGTCAGCGAGCCCGCGACAGACAAGGGCGTGGCACTTGCAAAGGAGATGGTGGAACTGCTCCACCGTCTGGATCCCTCGCGCGCTGCCACCGGGGGCATCAACCTCATGATCCTGACCCGCTCTGCCAAGGGGAACGCCATCTACAAGGAGGACGGCTCCGGGCGCGGGGATGACAAGAAGCAGCAGGGCATGGCCGGCATGTCCAGCACCATGTTCAACCTGATCACCTCCGTCGTCGGCACCGGCATGAACAAGGGCGCCAACAGCGCAAAGGCGGATCAGATCACCACACCCGTCCTGGATGCGCTGGACATCGCGGGCTACAACTACGCATCCGGCCGCTACCCGCTGGAGGGAAAGAAGCACCCGGACCGCGTGGTGGTGGGCAGCGAGACCTTCCCGCAGGACATCTACAAGAACTGGCAGATGGTGAAGGAGCTGCCGTACCTCATCGGCGACTTCATGTGGACGGCCTGGGACTATCTGGGCGAGTGCGGCATCGGAGCCTGGGCCTACACGCCGGACGGCAAGGGCTTTGACAAGCCCTATCCCTGGCTCCTGGGCGATGTGGGCGCCCTTGATATCCTCGGCACCCCGAACGGCGAGATGTTCCTGGCCCAGTGTGCCTGGGGACAGCTGAAGGCGCCGAAGATCGGCGTCCAGCCCCTGAACCATCCCGGCGTCAAGCCGGCCAAGTCCGTCTGGCGCGGCACCAATGCCATGCCCTCCTGGAGCTGGCAGGGCTGCGAGGGACGAAAGGCGGTCGTCGAGGTGTATTCAGACGCTGTATCCGTCGCGCTGGAGCTGAACGGCAGGCGCCTCAAAAAGCTGAAGCCCAGGGGCGGGAAGGCGGTGTTCAGGATTGCCTATCAGCCCGGCATCCTGGCCGCCATCGCCTATGACGGGGATGGCCGCGAAACGGGCCGCAGCGAGCTGAGAACGGCAGAGAAGGCTGTGCTCACCGTTTTGCCGGAAAAAAAGGCGGCCAGACCCGGCGAGATCCTTTTCATTCCGGTGAACGTGCAGGACAGGAAGGGCACCGTGGAGTCAAACGCCGACCGCACGGTCAGCGTCACGGTCGAGGGCGGCGAGCTGCTGGCCTTCGGGAGCGCTGCGCCCCGCACCGAGGAGCGCTATGACAGCGGCACCTTCACCACCTACTACGGCAGGGCCCTGGCGGTCGTGCGGGCCTCAGGCAGCGGCAGGGTCATCGTCCGGGCCAATGGCGGTGAGACGGCTTCTGCCACCATTGACGTCCGGTGAAACGAAAAAAAGGAGTCCTGCGTATGAAGACCAATAAAGGGAATCTCATCTCCTGGCTGATCCTGCTCGTGCTGGGTCTCATGCTGATTGTCGGCAGAAACATCGTAAAGGATGCGCTCTATATCATCTTTGCCGCCGGTCTGATCATCTCGGCCGCCGCCGGGATTTTTGGCTGGTGGAAGGAAAAGAAAAAAAGCAGAGACGCCATTGTGAATCTGCTGGGCTGTCTGTGCCTTCTCGGCATCGGGATCTGGATCCTGACCAGACCCTCCGAATTTGACACCTTCCTCAACGTGCTCATCGGTCTGGTGCTCATGGTGACAGGTGTCCAGTGGCTGATCCGCGGCCTGCGCGGGGAACGGGACACGCTCATGATTGTTCTTGGCGCCATCTCCCTGATCCTTGGCCTCATCATCGCCTGCTCCAGTGCGGCCACCAGCTGGGCGGTCATTGCAGAGGGTGTGGGCCTCATCTATGCCGCGGTCACCGGCTTCATTGCAGAAAAACGGTTCGCCAGGTAAGGCGATGCCAGATGGAAGGAGGCGCAGATGGGTATGAGAGCCATCCGCCTGCAAACGGAATATCTGACGGAGCCCCTGGGGCTCGGAACGGACAGGCCCCGCTTTTCCTGGAACTGCGAGGGCGGCACAACGCAGAGTGCGTACCGGATCGTAGCCACCAGGAAGGATGATGTGATCTGGGACAGCGGAAAGGTCCTGTCATCCTCCATGACCCATATCCTGTATGAGGGGCAGCCACTTCACAGCCGGGACAGAATCACCTGGACGGTCACGCTGTGGGACGAAAATGGCCTGGAAGGGGAAACGTCTTCCTCATGGTTTGAACTGGGCCTTCTGCATCCGGACGACTGGACGGCCAGGTGGATTGGCGGCGACTACAGGCCGAAGAAAAAGACGCGGTATCCCGTGGACTGTTTCCGCAGGCAGTTTACCCCCGGCGGAAGGGTCGTCTCGGCGCGCCTCTACGCCACGGCCCGGGGCGTCTACGATGTCTCCGTGAACGGCCATCGCCTTCAGGATTTTATCCTGGCCCCCGGCATGACCGATTACAGGAAGCGCATCCAGTATCAGACCTATGATGTTTCAGCCCTTTTGCAGCATGCAAAAGAGAACACCATCGAAGTGCGCCTTGCGGACGGCTGGTTCCGTGGGAGCGTCGCGGCCTACGGGGTGACAGACGTGTTCGGCACCGGGACCAGTGTCATGGCGCAGCTGGAGCTGACCATGGAGGACGGCTCCGTTCAGACGATCTCTACGGACGGCACCTGGGACTGGTGCAATGACGGGCCCATCCGCTTTGCAGACCTGAAGGACGGCGAGATCTTCGACGCATCCATGCAGCCAACCTACAAGGGAAAGGCGAGGGAGGTGCCGGGTCCAAAGAATGTCCTGGTCGCAGCCTCCGACAACGTGCCCGTGCAGGAGCACGAGCGGTTTTCTGCAAAGCTCCTGCCCGGCAATGTCCTGGACTTTTCCCAGAACATCGCGGGATACCTGGAATTCACCGTCCGGGGCAAAAAGGGCCAGAGCATCCGCCTGGTGTGCGGGGAGGTGCTGGACGGGGAAGGACACGTGGACCTGCGCGGCATCCAGGAAACCCGGCCGAAAAAGGGCTGGAGCCAGATGAGCCTGGTCAAAAAGCTTCTGACGAACAAGGTCAGCGGGGACGTAAATCCCACGCCGCACCAGGAGATTGTGTTCACCTGCTCCGGCGGCGAGGATCACTACAAAGTCAGCTTTTCCGTCTTCGGCTTCCGCTATGTGGAGGTCTTCGGGGACATCCGGATCCGCCCGGAGGACTTCACGGCCATCGCCGTGTATTCCTCCATGGAGGAGACGGGTGACTTCACCTGCTCCAATGAGCTGGTGAACCGGCTTTTGCAGAACACCCGCTGGAGCATGAAGGGCAACTTCCTGGATGTGCCCACCGACTGCCCCACGCGGGAGCGTCTTGGCTGGACCGGGGATGCACAGATCTTCTTTGACACCGGCGCCTACCTCATGAACACCGCGCCCTTCTTCCGCAAGTGGCTGCGGGACATGGCGGACGATGTGTACCCCAATGGCCTGATCGCTGCCGTGATTCCCTTCTCCGGCGTCGAGATGATGTACAAGGCCACCGGCTCCTCCGTCGGCTGGGCGGATGCGGTCTACCTTGTCCCGTGGCGGTACTATCTCAGGTACGGGGACAGGCAGGTGCTGGAGGATGCCTGGCCCATGATCGAAAAGTATGCGGACTATCTTCTGCACAGCCTCGGCCAGACCGACAAGAAGGCGGCAAAGGCCAACCCGGACAATGCCTTCACCTATGAGAAGGGCGTTCATCTGGGCGAGTGGCTGGAGCCGGAGGAGTTCCGCGACAAGGTCTACGGCACGAAGGCAAAGCACCCGGAGGAATGCACGGCCTACCTCTGCTACAGCATGACCGTCATGTCACAGATCGCGCGTCTCCTCGGGAAGCCTGCCTCCGCCTGGGATGCGTGCGCGGAGGGCGCAAGGAAGGCCTATCTGCGCTTTGCTGAGCTGGACACGGACCGCCAGGCCAGGCTGGTGCGGCCCCTGGCCCTGGGCCTGCTCGACGGGGAAACAAAGGACCAGGCGAGGAAGCGGCTGAAGCAGGCCGTGGAAAACTACCGCTACCGCGTCGGCACGGGCTTTCTGTCCACGCCCTTCCTGCTGCCTGTGCTCACCGAGGCAGGAGAGTCGGACACGGCCTACAGGATGCTGGAGAACACCGAAAAGCCCGGCTGGCTGGGCGAGGTGCTGGATGGGGCCACCACGATCTGGGAAAACTGGGAGGGCGATCTGAGCCAGAACCATTATTCTCCCGGCGCTGTGTGCGGATGGCTGTTTGACACCTGTGCCGGCATCCGGGTGGACGGCGAAAACCATTTCACTGTTGCGCCCGTGCCCGGCGGCACCCTGACGTACGCTGAGGCGAGCTATCTCAGCCCCTATGGCAAAGTAGAAAGCAGATGGGAAAAGGCAGGAAACGGGATACGGTATACCATAGCCATTCCGCCGAACTGCACGGCACAGATTTATTTGCCGGACGGAACAACTAAGAATGTGACAGCGGGGGTACACGAATATGTATCATAGCTTTCACCCAGGCAAGGTCTGGCTCGATACTGCCGGGAAGCCCATCCATGCCCACGGCTTCAGCGTGTTTTTCAGCGAGCAGGAGAAGCTCTGGTACTGGTACGGCGAGAACAAGGAAAAGACGGTGGGCGGAAAGGAGAACACCGTCTGGCACTGGGGCGTGCGGCTGTATACATCCCCGGACCTTTACAACTGGACGGACAGGGGGCTGATCATTCCCCCTGCCCCCCAGGATCTCACCAGCCCCCTGCATCCGACCTACTGCATGGACAGGCCGCACATCATCTACAATGAGAAGACGCGCAAGTATGTGGCCTGGCTCAAGATCATGGCGGGCGAGGTCAGCCAGTTCATGAGCGTCATGACGGCCGACCGGTTTGAGGGACCCTACACCTTCGTCCGGAAGATCTACAAGCCGCTGGATATGGACACGGGCGATTTCTGCCTGCATGCGGACAGGAAGACAGGGAAAGGGTACATCTGGTTCGAGCGCCCGCATTTTCAGCTGATCTGTGCCACGCTGACCGATGATTACACTGCAGTGACAGACGAGTATTCCGTCCATTATGACAACTGGATCGTGCCCGATACCCGGGAGGCGCCCACCTTCTTTGAGCGGAATGGGAGGAAATATCTCATCACCAGCGGTACCTCCGGGTATTTTCCCAATCCCAGCCGGGTGTGCATGTTCGATGATGTGCACGGGGAATACGAGGACCTGGGCGAGGTCTGCGAAGGGGACAGGAGCGGGACCAGCTTCAATGCACAGTTTACGTCCGTCATCCAGGTCAACGGCCAGTACATCGCCTGCGCTGACCGCTGGATGCCCCAGTGGTGGGTTCCCATGATGGCCAGGCAGATTGTGAGCGGCACCGCCCGGCATTTCAGGGATTATAAGCCGGATACCTCTCCGCGCAGGGCCGAGCCGCTCCCTGAGAAGAAACTGACCCACACGGAGAACACGTCCGTCAGCCGCTATGTCTGGCTGCCCATCGACTGGGAAGGGGACAGGCCGGTGATCCGCTGGCGGAAGGAATGGACCGTTCAGACATGACGTGCGCTGACAGGACTCTGGCAATGCCGGAGGACGGCATGAAACTTTCGTGGATTGCGGAGTACCTGGGGATGAGGAAGACACAGGCCACCTACACGATGAAGAAACTGGAGTCAGAAGATAAGAAATCGACAAGATGTATGCTGGATAGCTTTCGGGCTCTCCAGCTTTTTTGTTTTGTTCTATGCCACAAGTTGCGTTGAGAAGCTTCATGATGCTTAGCAATGGTTTCATGGAAAGACTCCATCTTAACAAAGATGGTGACGCTCGATAAAATCAAGGGCAAGGAGGCGATGAAGATAATGTCCTTCCCGGTTGAGAAGCAATTCCTATCCACGCAGGAGCCTCATGAAGCTGGCTTAACTAAATGACATTGAATTTAGATGATGGTCGCTTTTTTGTGCCTGAAGGACTATGATAGGGAAGCTTGATTCGCAAAGCCCGATTTCCACTGTCCGCAAGCAAGGCTGCTCCCATGGCAGCAAGGGAAGCGCTCCGCCATCATTTGCAGTCCGCAGTGCATACTCCCCCCATTCACCCACCCTTTCATCACGGAGACATCGGAGACATCAATTATGGAAACCACTTCTTTTCTCACCAAACGGGGTGACCTGACCATACGGGGTCTGGTCTACGGCCAGTGCCGCCCCGGAAAGCACGCCGTTATCCTCAGTCACGGCTTTCTCGCCACACAGAAAACGGTGAAGGACTATGCCTCGGCCCTCTCCGAGGATGGACTGCTCGCCGTCACCTTCGACTTTTGCGGGGGCGGCATCGGCAGCCGCAGTGACGGCAAGAGCGAGGACATGACGCTCTTCACCGAAAAAGCCGACCTGCTCGCAGTCATCCAGACTGTGCAATCCGACTTCCAGCCCTCGTCCGTCTCCCTCATGGGCTGCAGCCAGGGAGGCTTTGTCTCCGCCCTGGCCGCGAAGGAACTAGGAGACAGCATTCACCGCCTCGTTCTGTTCTATCCGGCCCTGTGCATTCCGGACGATGCGCGCAAAGGACACATGATGTTCTATCGCTTTGATC
>JAFUBA010000127.1 GCA_017460395.1 Clostridia bacterium
AAAGAAAGAAGAGGAGCTGATTTCCGTCAGCTCCTCTTGAAATATGCAAATGTGCAGGCGAATCAAATAAGAATTGATTGATAGGGGATACGCTATCTTATGGCTTTCAGATGGTTGGAGGTGGGATGACTTTATAGATACTCCGGGACTTTGAATCAGTCCCATGACGGAGGATGCCAGCATACTCTTGCCGCAGCCGCTCTCGCCCACGATGCCCACAATCTCGCCCGGCCTGACACTCAGATTGATATGGTTGAGTACAGGCAGCGCACCGCCCTCGGTGAACAGTTTCACTTGAAGGTCATCTATGACCAGCATAGCTTCTGTGTCTTTCACAGCGAACCTCCGGAATGCAGTTTTGGATCGAGCGCATCGCGCAGCCCGTCGCCCAGCATATTGAAAGCCATCACCGTGATGATGATCAGAAGGCCTGGGAACAGACTGTAGTACGTGTGTGTGCGAATGTAGGTCTGAGACTCAGAGATCATGGATCCCCAGCTGGCTGTGGGGATCTGCACGCCAAGGCCCAGATAGCTCAGGCTTGCCTCGGAGAGGATGGCAGAGGGGATGCCCAGCGTGATGCTGACAATCAGCATGGGCACGCAGTTCGGCAGCAGGTGCTTGAGGATAATCCGAAGGTTCCCTCCGCCGTCCGTCTTGCAGGCCTGGATATACTCCTGGTTTTTCAGCTGCATCACCGTGCCGCGGATCAGGCGCGCCGTGCCCGCCCAGGACAGGATACCCAGCGACAGGTACAGGTTCAGGAGCCCTGGCCCCAGCACATTCATCAGTGCCATGGCAAACAGCAGGAAGGGAAAGCTGGAAAATACCTGGATCAGAAAGGAGATCACATCGTCCACCTTGCCGCCAAAGTACCCTGCAGACACGCCCAGCAGATATCCGATGACGGAGGCGATGAGCTGAGACACAATGCCCACACTCAGGGAAATGCGGCAGCCGTAGATGCACCTCGTGAAAATATCCCGGCCCACCTCGTCCGTGCCGAACCAGTGTTCAGCGCTCGGAGTCTGCAGACGGTCCCGCAGCGACTGCAGATTGGGATCATACCGGCAGATGACCGGTGCCAGCAGCGCGAGGGCCGACAGAAGCAGCAGCACGATCACGGAGACCATGGCTACCCTGTTCTTCCGGAACAGCCGGAAGCTTTCGGAATAATAGCTCTTTTTCTTTTCTGCGCTCATGTGCCGCCCTCCCTAGTTGACATCCTTCGTCAGGCGAATATTGGGATTGATCACCGCATAGAGAATATCCACCGTAAAATAGACCACCACACAGATGATGGCTACATAGATGACGCCGCCCTGCACCAGTGGAATATCCCTGCGGTTGATCGCATCGATCAGCATCTTGCCCACACCAGGGATATTGAAGATCTTCTCCGTAATCATCGAGCCTGTCAGGAGCGCTCCAAAATCGTTGCCCAGGATGGTGATGACCGGAATCAGCGCGTTGCGGAACACATGGACAATCGTCACGCGCAGGCGGTTCAGGCCCTTGGCGTAGCAGGTGCGGATGTAGTCCTGCCCCATCACCTCCAGCATGGAGGTTCGGGTGATGCGGGATATGGACGCCGCATATCGTGTGCCCAGTGCAAAGGCCGGCAGCACAAACCACCCCGCAGCCTTGGCGCCTGATATGGGGAACCACTTGAGCTGCAGTCCGAAATACAGCTGCAGGAGGATCGCCACCCAGAAGGATGGTGCGGAGATCCCGAACACCGAAAGGTGCATGACCAGACGGTCCACCACGCCGCCGCGGTGGGTCGCAGCGAGGATGCCGAAGGACAGTCCCAGCACCACGGCCACCACATATGCAGACACCGCAATGACCACCGTGTACGAGAAAGAAATGTGAATCAGCTCCAGCACCGGGCGGTTCTGGAAGTAGCTCGTCCCGAAATCGCCCCGCACGATACCGCCCAGCCAGGAAAAATACTGCACAGGCAGCGGGCGGTTCAGGCCCATGTTTTCGCGCAGCTGCGCAATGTTGTCCGCCGTAGCGAAATCACCCAGCATCATCGCAGCCACATCGCCGGGAATCACGTTCAGGATAATAAACGTAATCAGGGATATGCACAGCATGATACCCAGTGCCAGCAGTGTTCTCTTCCCGATATATCTCCACATAAGTCCACCCTCTGGAAAACACAGTACAGCCTGCGCGGTTTGGCCGTATGGCCTGACACACGCAGGCTGTATTGCTGTCAGTTCATGTCAGCGAAGGATCATATTAATTCCCATGCACTGCTGCGGAAGCCGCTGCATCCACGTCCGTATTCCAGAAGTGGAAGATCAGGTTCGGCAGTTCAAAGCCGATGACATGGGGCTTCGCCAGATAGTTGTTCTGCGGGTAATACAGCGGGATGGCCACGTAATCCTCACGGGAGAACAGGTAATCCGCCTGGCGGTACAGCTCTGCACGCTCGTCCTCATTCGTATTCAGACGGCCATTGTCCAGCAGCTGGTCAAACTCCTCGCTTGCGTAGAACACGCTGCGGCCCGCAGCAGCGGTGGAGTAGAAATAGGTGTAGAACTGGGAGTCGCCATCCGGGAACAGCGCGTTCCAGCTCAGGCTGGTCACTTCAATGTTGCCGGCGGAACGGTCCGAGGTCCAGGTGGCACTGTCCACGATGCTGATGTTCAGGTTGATGCCAACCTCCTGCAGATAGCCCTGCACGGCAGTGATGGTGAGTGCATCGCCCTCACGGACTTCCGCGTTCAGGGTGATGGGCTCGGTGTAGCCAGCATCAGCCAGCAGCTGACGTGCCTGATCGGGATCATACTCATACACGCCAAGCGAATCGTCGTGGCCGGGGATCTTGTAGTTCAGGAAGGAGGTGGCCGGGATGCCGGAGCCGTTCAGGATGGTGTCGATCAGCTCCTCGCGGTTGATCGCCAGGGAGATGGCCTTGCGCACGTTGATATCGGCCAGGTACTCGTTCTTCAGGTTCAGGTGCACGAAGTAGGTTCCCGGAGGATTGTAGGGGTGCACTTCGTCGGGATACAGGGACTGATACTGCAGCAGCTGGGACGCAGGCAGATCGGAAACGTCAATGTCACCATTCTCATAGGCCAGCAGCTTGGTATCGGCGTTGTCATAATAGATGAAGTGGATCTCGTCCAGCAGCACCTCGCCGCCATGGTAGTTCTCGTTCTTTATCAGCACAACCTCAGTGGAATCGTCATTTTCCTTCACCTTGTAGGGACCGGTGCCAATCAGGTTTGTGCTAAGGCCCCACTGCTTGCCCGCCTCGGTGGTCGCCTTCTCGGGGAAGATGTCCGCGTAGGAGGTCGCCATATTCTTCACGAAGGGCGCAAAGGGGAACTCCAGCGTGATGTTGAAATGATAGTCATCGACCGTCTCAAAGCCGCTCAGCTCGGTAGCCTCACCCTTCAGGATCGCGGTAGAACCTTCGATCATCGTGAAGAAGGAGGTGCTGCCTGCGTGAGTGTCCGGGTTGAAGAGACGCTCGAGCGTGAACTTTACGTCGCTGGAATGCAGTTCCGTGCCATCGGTAAAGTACACGCCCTCCTTCAGCTCGAAGGAGTACACCAGACCGTCCTCGGAGACATCCGGCAGCTTGGTGAGCAGGATGGGCTGAAGTTCGTTGTTGTCGTCAAAGCGAATCAGGGATTCTGTGACCAGGTCTGCGATGGATGCCGTGCCGGAGTTGGTGCTGATCTGCATATCCAGCGCGGTGCCTGCATAGGCCTGTCCAAAATAGAGCACCTTGGGGAGATCTTCCGCGACTGCAGCGGAGCTGAGGAGCAGTGCGATTGTCAGCACGAGAGAAAGTGCCAAAGCCAATTTCTTATTCATTGAATGATCCTGCCTTTCATGTTGGACATTGGACCCGTGTCCTGTGGACTCAGGGTGTGAAATGATAGATATGCGGATAACAGCATCACATTCGTCCACAGATACAACACCTTCGTCTAACAAAGCAAGGAACAGCCGAATGTGGTCGTGCTTCCCTGTCTGGCCAGCGCATAGCTTGTTCCTCCTTTCTGCAGTCAGCCGCCCGCCGGATTTTCTTTGCGGGGGACCGAACCGCTTCTTGCAGCAGTATTCTATACCGCGGGAACACATATCGTCCAATGCGAAAATTCTATGGTTCTCAAAAGGCTCTGACTATAACTCCTCTGTTCCGGATCCATGCCATGGCTCAGTACATAAGGCATATCAATGCACAAAAAAACAGGGAATACCACGGCTGTCCCGTCGGTATTCCCTGATATTCATTCATTCATCATTCGCTGGTATACTGGCTGACCAACCGCCGCATATCGAGCGCAATCCTCGGCGCCCACCATGTTCTGTAGCCCTCCGGTGTCGGGTGGACGGGATCACGCATAAAATCATCGTAGCGGCTGCCGGGCAGGTTGTTGAAGCCCCGGTCGTTCCACAGGTCGATCACCGGGAAATGCTCCTGCTCTGCGATTTCCTTCAGGCGCTTCACCATTTGGTCGTACACATCGCTTTCAAAATGTGCGCCGGTATAGAACGCCACGGGGCAGCCAAACTTTTCCCTGCCAAGCGCGGCAACTGCCCGTATCGCTCCGCTGATCGTGTGGGTGTCTGTGTCGTCCATTTCGCCCAGGGGCATGCCCTGCCACGCATCGTTGGTGGACAGTTGACAGACAAAAAGATCCACCCCTTCTTCTGTCGGCATGCGACGGAGCCGCGCAACATAGGAGTCTTCAGAATTGTCTGCCAGCGTCGTGCCGGAGACAGCCTCCTTGACGGCAATGCAGCCATATCGCTCGGCGATATCCTCCACAAACGATCGGCCCTCTGCGCCATAGGTCACCGATGATCCGAGGAATACGACCTTCCTGCCGCGCAGCGCATCGTCGTCAGGCATGCGCTCCACCTCCACCAGATTGGTGTGCTGCGCGTTTCCCCGGGCATACGGCGTGGGATGCAGGGATGTCAGCGCATTGATGCTGCCCGCCGTATCCGTGCCCGTCTCGTCCGGATGATACCACGCGCCCTGGCTGATGGCTGCAACACCGCGCATCAGCCGCTCGGATACGGTCACTGGCAGACGCATGCGTCCCCGGTCATTGTAGATGAGCGCCTCATCACCGTCATGCAGTCCGCGCGCTGCCGCATCCTCCGGATGCATCCAGATGCGCTGTGGATCCACCCTGTGCAGCTGCAGATTGTTGTCGTGCACGCTGTGGCAGCGCCGCTTGGTGTGCCATCCGATCAGCTGCAGTGGGAAACGCCTGACCAATGGATCATCTGCGCCTTCCGGCGGAGCGACATAGCGCGGAATGGCCGGGAAGAATTCCCTGTACTCGGTCCGATAAACCTTTTCGGAGAACAGCTCCACCTTTCCGCTGGGCGTAGGAAACGGATGCTTATGCGGATCTTCGCGCTGTGCCTGAAAGGCGATGACCTGTTTTCTGTCTTTATAGCGCCAGATACCAGCCTGCCGGAATTCATCAAACGGGGGCAGTTCCTTTTCGATCTGCCGCAGCTGACCGTAGATGTGTTCCAGCCACTGCAGCGAAGTCCGTCCCTCGGAAAACTGTGGCTCAAGCCCGAGCCGCTGTGCCAGCTCCACCAGCCAGTCATACTCCTGCCTGCTCTCCCCAAGCGGGTCGATTGCCTGATTGACATACCCCAGAAAATCACCGAAGCTCCACGGCATGGTGATATTTTCCATTTCAAACATGGACGTGCCGGGCAGCAGGATATCCGCAAACTTCGCACTCGCAGTCATAAACAAATCAGAGCACACGATGAATTCACACTTGGAGGTATCCCGCAGAATCTCCGATGTGCGGTTGATATCACCATGCTGGTTGATGAGACAGTTGCCTGCCAGGTTGATGATCATCTTGATGTCGCTGTCCAGACAGTCCCCTCCGGTCACACCGTCCAATGAGGTGAATTCATGTCCGCGCTCCACCGCTTCTGTCCAGAGATAGCATGGGATGGCCCTTCCATATGGATTTGCCGGCTGCGGAAATGATGGCCGGGCCTGCCTGCTGCAGGCGCCAGTGCCGCAGGCCCATCCGCCGCTGACACCCACGTTGCCCGTCATACAGGCCAGCAATATGCCGCCGCGGGCACTCTGCTCCCCATAGGCATGGCGCTGCGCACCATAGCCCTGAATCAGGGCCGCGGGCCTTGCGGTCGCGTAGCGGACCGCAAGAGATTCGATCGTCTCTGCGGGCACACCCGTGATATTCTCCGCCCATTCCGGCGTCTTTGGGATCCCGTCGCGCGTGCCCAGGAGATAGTCGAGCACGCTTTCCGTGGGATCCACACTCTCCGGCATATGATCCCGATCAAAGCCCACACAGCACCTGTTCAGGAAATCCCAGTCGACCAGGCCGCGCTGCACAATCACCCATGCCATAGCATCCTGCAGGGCTGCATCGGTGGCAGGCCGAAGAGGAATCCACTCTGCGTCCAGGGCCAGCGCGGTATCGTTTTTCCGAGGATCCACCACGATGATGGGAATCCCTTTCTCCTTTGCCTTGCGCAGGTAGTACATTGTGTCTGAGCCGAAGTGGGTTTCCATGGGATTATGCCCCCAGAGGATGATCAGGTGGCTGTTCAGCCAGTCCTCAGGCGCATTTCCGCTCACAACCGTGCCATACATCAGGCGCGTAGCCTGGGAGATGCATGCAGTGCTGTAGGAATTGTACCGGCCAAGAAAGCCGCCATCCATCGCAAGCAGACGCATAGCCAGGTGATCTCCACGCAATACACCGCTCACGCCTGTGGCGTAATTGACGTATCGGCTGCCGGGTCCATACTGGTCGCGAATGCGGACCCATTCCGATGCAATGGTATCCAGCGCCTCATCCCATGAAATCCGCTCAAACCGGCCTTCGCCGCGCTGTCCGACGCGCTTCATCGGCCAAAGCAGCCGGTCATCGCCAAGAAACGTCTTGTGGTAGTTGAGTCCGCGCACACAGGCACACAGCGGCACACCGTCTCCGGCGTCCGCCTGGGTATCTGTCGTCAGCCTGATAATCTTTCCATCCTGCACATGCGCATGGATGATGCAGCGCCCGCCGCAGTTGTTCATACCCGTGGTATGAATCACCCGTATTTCTTCTGTGCCGGCCATCATCTCAGCTCCTTTGCCCCATGTCATGCCCGTTCCCGGAAAGCTCTGGAAGAATCAGAGACGGTCTTCGGGCATACACGATGTTCAGCCAAAGATCCGTTCCGGATCCCTGTGATCATCAGTATACCTCAGCTGTCTGATTCCGCACAGGCCCCGGCACACTTTTCCCTTATAGTTATTTGTGATATCATGCGCGCCATTGCCATGAGATTCAGGGCATCTGCCCGGCTTTCGCGGCCATCCCTGTATTGCGCATGGCTTTGAAGGCAAGTTCAACGAAGGTGACATTCATGCCATGGCATGCAGTCACATGGAGGCTGTGTCATCATGCTCCGGTATATTGATACCCAGGTTCAGTGGAATGGGCAAATGTGCATCCGAAGACACTATGCAGATCCGGCAGACTGGCGCGCGGATCGCACCCGCCTGGCCGAATGGATATGCGGCATTGCCCCTGGACTGCTGCTTCTGCGCCCGGACGTGCCGGAATTCGTGCCATCTCAGACGGATGCCGCCAGCGCGAGCACCACATTGATCCTGCTTGCCGGAGGAAAGTCCCGAAGAATGGGCACAGACAAGGCACTGCTGCCTTTTTATGGCACTTCGCTTATGCACTTTCAGATGGAAAAGGCGTCCCTGCTCGGCGCACGCCTTCTGATCTCCGCCGGTGAAAACCCGGAGCGTCTGCGAAGCCAGCTTTCCCCCGGAAGAGAATCCTCTCTGGTTTCCGATGAGATCCCCGACCGCGGACCGCTCTCAGGCCTCGCCGCCTGTCTGAAGCTTGCTCAGACACCTCGGTGCCTGGTGCTTCCGGTGGACGCCCCATTTGTGCCGGCCAAAGCTTTCTGTGACCTCCTGAGCGCTCCGGAAACATCCCCCATCGTGCAGCTTTCACATCACGGTCGCATTGAATATCTCCTGGGTCGGTGGGATGCCGCGCTCTGGCAGAAAATCGAGGAGAGTATCCAGACAAAGGCAGTCTCTGTCCACGCTTTCTCCGCGCAGACCGGCGCTGCAACCTGTCCGTCAGACCTGGACGATACCTTTTTTGTGAATCTCAACCATCCATCTGACTATGAAGCCATTCTCCATGCTGAAAACAGGTAAAATGCGGAGCACAGGTCCAGCTGTTCCGCATTCAGATTCTCACATTCCCGGCCATCGCGCCACATCAAAAATGCACGTAAGCATTGAGTCAACGCCTACGTGCACAGATAGTGGAGATGAGGGGAGTTGAACCCCTGTCCGAAAGCCCGTCTACAAAACTTTCTCCGAGCGCAGTCTGTACTTTGACATTCCCTCTGCCGCCCGCCTACAGACAGGCTGACGGTTTCAGTAGCTTCATGTTACGGACACGTCTCAAAGCTTTGACGTGCTCGTTCCCCACTCGCATGACGCCGGGAGCTGGGTGAGTGGGCAACCCAGGCCGACGCGCCGCCTAATTAGGCAGCGGCCAATTCGTAAGAATTGTCAGTTCATTTTTATTTCCCAGTTTTATTGTGGTCCGGGTCCACAGCTCGCTTATCCTGTCTACAAAACCCCCGTCGAAACCGGATCATCCCCATGTCCGGTTACTTCTGCTTCTGGCGCAGTGCCCTCTGTATCTCCCTCTGGGCATCCCGCTTCGCCATGGAATCGCGCTTGTCATGCTCCTGTTTGCCGCGGCACAGCCCCAGCTGCAGTTTCATGCGCCCGTCCTTCAGGTACACTTCCAGGGGGACCAGGGTGTAGCCCTGCCTGGAGACAAGACCTGTGAGCTTGCGGATCTCACTTTTATGGAGCAGAAGTCTCTTTGGTCTGAGCGGGTCTCTGTTGAAAAAGCTTCCCTGCTCATAGGGCGAGATGTGCATGCCTTCCACCCAGACCTCGCCCTTCCGGATGGCTGCCCAGCTTTCCTTCAGACTGACCTTCCCTGCTCGCATGGATTTGACCTCCGTGCCGAACAGTTCCAGTCCGCATTCGTACCGCTCCTCCACAAAATAATCATGGAAGGCCTTGCGATTCTGTGCCACTGTCTTGGTTCCCCGCTGATGAGGCATCGCAGTTCCCTCCCATCCTGATCATTCTGTCTTTACCGCCGATTGCGTCTTTTTTGGATCACAGGGCGAAAGCCAGTATACCACGAATTCTCCATTTTGCAATGCCATGAAACTACAAGTTGAAAGAGTTCAGGGAGGAGTCAGTGCAACCAGGCAGAAGTGGACCTCTGCTGCATGACAGGATCTTAGGTACAATCACCCTTAGCGAATCGAATGCTGAAAGCCGACCGTTTCAGGAAGCTGATCCTGATGCACAGATAATGTCCCGGGCATCGAAGATGCGATGTATTGGCTTCCCCCGCTTTGCAGATATATTGCATCAAGGCCCCAACTGCCATAATAACAGTCGCGGGTAACATTTTGCTGCGTTCCGCGATAATTGGAAATCGCGTAATTGCTGAGGGATACCCACACCCTGTCTTTTCTTGCGTAATACCCACGCAGATAGCAGCTGCGGGAGAGGTCATTTCCCATCCAGTCCTCGAGAAAGAAACAGTCCCAGGTGAAGCCCTGATTCGGGACCGAATAGCTGATGACTGCCAGTTGTTCCCAGTCTCCGTTTTCCGGTTTGACCCACATTTCATAATACGTTTTCCGGCTGTCCGACCATGCCTGCACACGCATCGTGTACCATATGCCCGTTTCCCAGGCATAGGGAACAAGAATATGGAGCCCCTCTCCTTCTCCACCAAATGGTTCTCCTACGCTGAAAGGCGGAGCGTATTCAATACCCGCGTGACCTGTCTCCGTATCCCATATGGATAATATCGCCCATGTCTGCCCGTCCTTATACTGGAAACCCGCATAGCCGGAACCATCCACAATTCCAGTGTAATTTCCGCTTGCGTTATACCAGTTGTGAAGACAGTAATAGGTGTTCTCCGCTACATCCCTGCACATCCACTGTCCCTCGAGGATCTCATATTGAACACCATTTTGGGGATACAGCACCGTGGCCACCATGTATGGCGCCGCCTCCGACTGTGCCGCCGCATGCGCGAAAAGCAAAAAAGCCAACATGAATATCGCGATGGTTCTCTTCATGAATCCGTAGCCTCCTCAAAACCCACTTGCCTGTTTTCAGCGTAAATTGTCAAATGCATCATCCCCTGCGGTGTTTTTCACTTTACTAAACAATCGCCGCTGTGTAAAGACACCACTGCAGGTTGAATCGCGATGCTGCGTTTTACCGATTCAGCTGCCGGCAAAACATGACACTCTGCCGGATCTGACAGAACACCGGACCAATATTTCCATAGACTTTTCCCTTCCTTTTTGATATAGTTCCTCGCGATGCATGGATCGCCCGGGCTGATCACCTCAAGGGCATGAATCCTTCGCAAAACCGGTGTTCCCTGGAGGTATCTTTCATGGATCTGCATAAGATCGCATTAGAGATCCGGAGAGCCTTTCTGTCTCCGGATCTTCAGAACCTTTCTCTTCGAAACCAGGCGCTCCTCGCCATGGCAAAAAACCTTCAGACCGCCTTCCCTGAGATTCAGAAGGCCAACGAGGAAGATCTCCTTGATGCCAGAAAGAGCGACCTTGCAGCTCCGCTCCTCAAGCGTCTTCGCTTTGATGAAGCAAAGCTCCATCAGGTGACGCAGGGCCTTGAGGATCTCGCCCGTCTCCCGGATCCCATCGGAGCCACCACGCTGGCGCGGGAGCTGTCTCCCGGTCTCAAGCTGTACCGGGTCACCTGCCCCATCGGGGTCATCGGCGTCATCTTCGAGAGCCGCCCTGACGCCCTGGTACAGATCGCAAGCCTGTGTCTGAAGAGCGGGAATACTGTACTCCTCAAAGGCGGACGGGAAGCCATGCGCACCAACGCCTGCCTGACAAAGATTCTGCAGCTTTCCGCTGAGGAAGTCGGCCTTCCGGGCACCTTCGCGCAGCTCCTTGAGAGCCGCGAGGACGTGCAGGCCATGCTCTCGGAGGATACCCTGATTGACCTGATCATTCCCCGGGGTTCCGCTTCCTTTGTACAGTACATCAAGGACCATAGCCGAATCCCTGTGCTGGGACACGCAGACGGGATCTGCCATGTTTACCTTGACAGGGATGCAGATCCTGACACCGCCCTGAAGGTGGCATTGGACAGCAAGGTGCAGAACGTCTCTGTCTGCAATGCATGCGAGACGCTGCTGGTCCATCAGGACAGGGCCGAGGAGCTTCTCCCGCGCCTTGCAGAGGAATACCGGAAGTGCGGGGTGACCCTTCGCTGCACCCCAGACGCCGCCAGGTATATTCCGGACAGTACGCCCGCCACGGAGGATGACTGGAAAACAGAATACCTCGATCTTATTCTGTCCGTGAAAGTTGTATCATCCCTTGAGGAGGCCATCCAGCACATTAACACCTACGGGAGCCATCATACGGACTGTATCGTCACAGAAAACAGGGAGGCCGCCAGCATCTTCCTGAAGCAGGTGGATTCCGCCGGCGTCTATGTCAATGTGTCCACCCGCTTTGCAGACGGGTTTGTCTATGGGTTCGGCGCCGAGGTCGGCATCTCCACCGGCAAAATCCATGCAAGGGGCCCGATGGGACTGGACGGTCTCACAACGTATAAATACAAGCTCATCGGCAGCGGGCAGACCATGCAGAGTGTGCGGGACGGAGAGATCCAGTATACGCATCGCGATTTGAACGAGGTGTGTCCTCTGTGAAACATCTGCCTCCGGAAAAACAGCTTGCCGTGTTCGACTTTGACGGCACGCTCTCCCCTGGCGATTCCATTGTCCCGTTTCTTCTCTTCTGCCAGAAGGAAGGGCTGTGCAGTCTCGCGCAGTGGGCAAAAGCCGGCGCCGGGTTCCTTGCCCAGAAGCTCCGCCTGATCGATCCTGCCTATGCCAAGGAGTGGACACTCTCCTTCATCCGCGGAAAGAGCCTTTCCTCCATGGAAGCCCTTGCAGACCGCTTTTTGAAGGAAAAGATCCTGCCAAACCTTTTCCCGGAGGGGCTCAGGGAACTGGAGCGGCTGAAAAAGGACGGCTATACCGTCCTCATCGTTTCCGCCTCGGTCGATATCTATATGCGAAGGCTTGAGAAATTGCTCCCGGTCGATGAGGTGCTTGCCACCCCCTGCAGCGTGGATGATCAGGGGCTCCTCACAGGTCAGATCGGCCCCAACTGCCGGGGTGAAGAAAAGGTTTCACGCCTGCGCGCATGGGAACAGGCGCACCCGGAATACCGCTGGGTGTATGCGCGTGGCTACGGGGATTCCGCGCACGATCTGCCGATGCTCTCCCTCGCAGAACAACCTTTTCTGGTGTCTCCCTCCGCGTCCCTTCAGAAGGCCTGTCCTGCGGCCGTGCCTCTTTCCTGGAGGTAAGGCCGTATAGTCCCAAAGATTTAAGAGGAGAAGATTGACATGATCTTTGTCAGACAGCTTCCCCCGGATGATCTTCCCTCTTCCCTCAATGCGGATAAGTCCCTCATTGGAGAGCAGCTGATGATCCGGATCACACGCCTTGGTTTCTCTCTCCAGTATGTCCCGCGGCAGACGGCCGTATGGGGCAACTATCCCATGAGCCGCAGGGCGGAAAATGCACTTTCACTCACCTCCTCGGCCCTCTTTGGCGCCTTTGAGGGGGATGAGATCATCGGACAGGCCATTGTCACAGAAAAAGACGGCTTCTGGGCGGATATCCTGGATCTTCGGGTCGATGTCTCCCATCGGCGCATCGGAGCCGGAAGGCTGCTCCTGGACGCCTGCCAGACCTGGGGCCTGACCCATGCCTGCCGCGGCCTTTCCGTGACTGCCACCGATGACAATCCGGTGCTTTGCCAGTTTCTCGAGCACCAGGCATTTCATCTTGAGGGCATGGACCGCTTCGCGCTTGCCCTGACGGACTCCGAACGGGATAAACCCCTGGCCCAGAGGAAATGCCAGCTCTTCTTTTACCGTCCGTTCCAGGACGATTCCATCTGAGTGAGACGCACTCAATACATACTTAAGACTTAAATTAAGGAAGAATACCCCTCATGATGAGACTTCAGAAATATATTGCCATTAGCGGTGTTGCCTCCAGGCGAAGTGCGGAAAAGCTGATCGCAGACGGCCATGTCATGGTCAATGGTCAGACCGTGCGGGAGATGGGCATCACGGTGGATGAAGGAAAAGACCAGGTGCGGGTGGACGGAAAGCTGATCCATCCCGAAACCCAGAAGCACTATATCGCCTACAATAAGCCCATGGGACAGGTGACCACCGTCTCCGACCCGGAGGGCCGCGATACGGTCATGGACATTTTCCGCGACTATCCCGTGCGCCTGTTCCCTGTCGGCCGCCTCGACTATGACAGCGAGGGCCTGCTGCTGCTCACCAACGACGGTGAGATGATGCAGAACCTCACGCACCCAAGCCACGAGGTCCCTAAGACCTATCTGTGCAAGGTGTCCAACCAGCTCTCGGAGGAATCGGTCCGACGCCTTCGTGCCGGCGTGGACCTCGACGGCCGTCTCACGAGCCCTGCCCAGGTACGGATCATCCGGACGGAGACCCTGTTCACGGTGGTCCTGGTCACGATCCACGAGGGCCGCAACCGGCAGGTCAGGCGGATGTTTGACGCCGTCGGCCACCAGGTGGTGTCCCTCAAGCGCGTGGGCTTTGGACCCATCCTGCTCGAAGATCTGCCGCGCGGCCACTGGCGCTCCCTGACGCCCCGCGAGATCCAGAAGCTGAAGGAACTGTAAAGATTTGCGAGGCCGCTTTATGTTGGCGGTCCCGTCACGCCAGGAGGCACCCTCAGATGGATTACATCCTTCGTTCTGCACGGTTTCTCGCATCCGATATACGGAAATCTACGATCCGCCCGGGCGACTCTGTGATCGATGCCACCCTGGGCAACGGACACGATACCCTGGAGCTGTGCCAGCTGGTTGGCCCAGATGGCCATGTCTACGGGTTCGACGTGCAGCCATCTGCCGTGGAAAGCACCCGGGCAAGGCTTATGCAGGCGCAGATGGAAGGCCGCTTTGAGCTTTACTGCGAGGGACACGAGCACATGGGGGAACACGGCTTTCCGCCTGTATCCTACATCTGCTTTAACCTCGGCTGGCTTCCGGGCGGCGACAAGGGCATCACCACGTTCTGGGAAACGACCCGAAAAGCCCTGGAGGAGGCCCTCACGCTGCTCAAGCCCATGGGCGTATGCACCGTCTGTGCCTACCCGGGTCACGAGGAGGGTGACAGGGAGCGCAGGGAGCTGATTGCTTTTCTCTCATCGCTCCCTCCGCAGCGCTTCAATGTCCTCCGGCAGCATTTCCTGAATGCAGGGCCCGGGGCACCCGAGTGCTTCGTCATTCAAAAGCAGTCCGGAACCCTCTGAATGCATCTTGAACCCTTCCCCGGAAACCGCTATAATACGGACAATATATGCACGGGATGAAGGGAAACAGTATGACGGATGCACCGGAGCACAAGACTGCCTCGGAGGATGCAGCGCAGTCACAGGTACGAGGCGGCAGCAGCGACTGGAAGATGCTGATCTGGATCTCTCAGCTTGGTCTGAGCACCTGTCTTCCCCTGGCCGGCTTTACGCTGCTTGGCATCTACCTGTGCGACCGATTTTCCTGGCCGCGCGGCGTCATCATCATTTTTCTCCTGCTTGGCCTGATCAGCGGCTTCTCCGGTCTTCGGGAAGCATGGCAGGCGATGAATCACATGGAGCGGATGCAGAAAAAGTATGACGCAGCACATCCGCAGAAAAAAGGTGGCAAGTTCCGCGCCGGAAGCTTCGATCTCTCTGATCCGCAGGAGCCGCCGCCCCCCGCTGTCTCATTTCAGGAACACGAGTGATGTGGCAGCCGGATTGATTCAGATCTTTGTCCTGACGCGGCTTTCCAGACGTGTTTTTTAAGGTTATTGATGAAGGCGAGACTCTTTTTTAAGGAGATACATTTGGATGGATGCACGGAAAACTGTGCTGCGTGAGACAGGCTTCATTGCAGCTGGCGAGATCGTCTGTGTCTGCCTGATGGATCTTGTGTTCTACCTGGCAGGCGCCTTTGACCGCTCGGTGCTCCTCGGAAGTATCCTGGGCCTCCTTCTGGCCGTGGGGAACTTCCTGTTTATGGCCATCTCGGCCTCCCAGGCGCTGGACCAGGCCGCTGCACAGAACGTCAGCCAGGGAAAGAGCACCATCCGCGCCTCCTACATTTTTCGTATGCTCGTGATCGTCGTGATCCTCTTTGCTGCTGTCCAGAGTGGCGCGTGCAATGTGCTTGCGAGCGTATTCCCGCTCCTCTTTGTCCGGTGGATCATCATGGTGACCGGTTTTTTCAGAAAGGATGCACCGGACACGAACGCACTGAACAGCCAGTCTCAGCCTTCCCGCGATGCGGATGACGAAGACAACCTGGAAGAGTAAATTCTATTCTGTTTCGTATTTTTTCGTATCATACTTTTACCGAAGGAGCTGTGATTTCATGGATCTCAATGTCACGGGTGCCTTTATATACTTCACCATTCCCATCTTCGGCGGGATACCCATCACCCAGACCACCGTATCATCCTTTGTGGTCATGCTGATCGTCTGTCTTGCCTCTGTAAAGCTCGGGAAAAATCTTCAGAAGCATCCGGGCGGCACGCAGGTGATGGTGGAAAAAGGCGTTCAGATGCTCTATGACATGGTGGCACAGACCATGGGAGAACACAATCTTCGCTGGACACCCTTCATCGGAACGATCTTTCTCTCCTCCATCCTGGGGAGTCTGATCGGTCTGACTGGTTTCCTCCGCTCCTCCACGGCAGACCTGAGCTGCGTGCTGGTGTGGGCCGTGATGGTCTCGGTCATCATCTGGTACAACAACATCAAGGCCAACGGCTTCCTTGGCTGGCTGAAAGGGTTCACCGAGCCCATCGCCGTGATGACACCCATGAACATCATCTCTGAGATTGCCCAGCCCGTCTCCATGGCCTTCCGTCATTTCGGCAACGTGGCAGGCGGCAACGTCATCACCACGATCATCTATGTCTCCCTGTCCGGTGCAAGTGCCCTCGTCCTCTCCCTGATTGCACGAAACGGCACCACCATTGCCCTGGTCCTTCTCGTGTGCGGTGCCCTGCTGATTGCCTGGTACTGCCTGAAGAGCCACAAGAAGGTTGCCCTGATCTTCGGCTGTCTCATGGCCGCCCTCGGACTGTTCGGCCTTCTGCAGGCACTGGGGATTCTCTCCGGTGTGCCTGTGCTGGCCTTTGGCATCCCGGCCGTGCTGAGCTGCTACTTCGATCTCTTCTCGGGCTTTGTGCAGGCGTATGTTTTCTCTCTTCTGACCATGGCTTACATTGGGAATTCCTGCCCGGCGCCGGAAAACTGATTCTCCGGCATCTGGCAGTTCTTCTACCGGTTTTCCGGTTTTTCCTGAGGTTTCCCCATCTGTACTCAATTCTCAAATAGACTTAAGGAGGCTCCATCATGGAATTGGCAAATGCTATTTTTCTCGCTGGCAAGGCACTGGGTGCAGGACTGTGCATGGGCATCGGCGCTATCGGACCCGCTCTTGGTGAAGGCAACGCTGTGAGCAAGACCCTCGAGGGCATGGCCCGTCAGCCCGAAACCGCAGGCACGCTGCGCTCCACCATGATCATGGGCTGCGCCATTACCGAGACCACCGGTATCTACTCCCTGCTCATCGCTCTTCTGATCCTGTTCGTTCTGAGATAACGCATCTTCTGCGAACACGATTTCTGAGAGGGGTGACAATGAGTGGGACAGTTTGAAGAGTTTATCGGCGTCAATTTCTGGACAGCGCTGTTTGTGCTGCTCAACACCCTGTTCATCTTTTTTGTCGCAAGAAAGTACCTGTTCAATCCCGTCCACAAGATCATCACAGACCGTCAAAGTGAGATTGACGGAATGTACCAGGATGCCGAGAAGGCGAAGGGCGATGCGGAGCAGCTGGCGGAGGATTACCGCCAGAAGCTGAGCGATGCCCAGGCCACCTCCGACCGCCTGGTGAAGGATGCCATGGCCCGCGCCCAGTCCAGAGAGGAAGAGATTGTCCAGAAGGCCAATCAGGAAGCCTCCCAGATTCTGGAGCAGGCTGCAAGGGATGCAAAACAGGAGAAACAGAAGGCAATCAACGGGGCCAAGGATGAGATTTCATCCATCGCCATGGAAATGGCTGAGAAGATCGTAGGCAAAGTGCTCACGGACGACGATCACAGAGCCCTGGTCGATCAGTTTATCGATGGGCTAGGTGATCAGGCATGACACAGGCAGGAAGCATGTACGCTCACGCGCTGTATGATCTTGCAAAAGACGAAGGCCTGAGTGAACAGATCCTTTCGGAGCTGAACATGCTCCGGGAGATTTTCAGCGAAAACCGTGATTTCGTGCGTCTTATGTCCACGCCCAACCTTTCCAAGGAGGAACGCGCCTCCGTTCTGGATGAAACTTTCCGTGGCAAACTCCAGCAGTATCTGCTGAACTTCCTGAAGCTTCTGATGGAAAAAGGATATTTTTCCTCCGTCTTCGACTGTGTGTCAGCATATCGTGACCTCTACAATGAGGACCATGGGATCGTGCCCGTGCGGGCCTATACTTCCCTGCCCATGTCCGACACGCAGAAGCAGAAGCTCCAGGAAAAACTCAGTTCCATCACCGGCATGACGGTGGATCTCAAAAACATTGTGGATCCAAGGACGCTTGGCGGTGTGAAACTGGACTGGGACGGCAGACAGCTGGACGATACCGTGCAGCACAGGCTCTCCGACATGCACCGCATGCTGAGAAATACGCCTGTGGCATCATGAGGCAGCCTCTGCCGTGCGCCTTCCCTTGACACGGCAGACATGCCCCGCGAACTTCTGCGCTGCGAGGATAAACAGAAAGCAGGGATCATATGGACTTAAAACCCGAAGAGATTACGAAAATCATTCGGAATCAGATAAAAAATTACGAAAACCGACTGGAAACCAGTGAGACCGGAACGGTCATTCTCGTGGGTGACGGCATTGCGCGCGTCTCCGGCCTTGACAAGTGCATGGCCGGCGAGCTCATCGAGTTCCCCAACGGTTCCTACGGCATGGCCCAGAACCTGGAGGAAGACACGGTCTCCATCGTGATTCTCGGTTCTGACCAGGGCATCCGCGAGGGTGACACGGTGAAAAGAACCGGCCGAGTCGTGTCCGTGCCCGTGGGCGAACAGCTGATTGGGCGCGTGGTCAACAGCCTCGGTGAACCCATCGACGGAAAGGGCCCGATCGAGGCAAAGGAGTACCGCGCCATCGAGCAGACGGCACCGGGCATCATCGAGCGCAAGCACGTGGATACACCGCTGCAGACCGGCATCAAGGCCATTGACTCGATGATCCCCATCGGACGTGGCCAGCGCGAGCTGATCATCGGCGACCGCCAGACCGGCAAGACCACCATCGCGACAGACACCATTCTCAACCAGAAGGGCAAGGACGTCATCTGCATTTACGTCGCCATCGGCCAGAAGCGCTCGACGGTGGCCCAGGTCGTGCAGAGCCTTGCAAGCCACGGCGCCATGGACTACACGATTGTCGTCAGCGCCACGGCCTCCGAGCTGGCTCCCATGCAGTACATTGCACCCTACGCGGGCTGCTCCATGGGCGAGTATTTCATGAATCAGGGAAAAGACGTGCTGGTGATCTACGATGACCTGAGCAAGCATGCCGTGGCCTACCGCGCCATCTCCCTTCTGATCCGGCGTCCTCCGGGCCGTGAGGCATATCCCGGTGACGTGTTCTATCTGCACTCCCGGCTTCTCGAGCGTGCAGCCAGACTCTCGGACAAAAAGGGCGGCGGCAGCCTGACGGCCCTGCCGATCATCGAGACGCAGGCCGGCGACGTGTCCGCCTATATCCCCACCAACGTCATTTCCATCACCGATGGACAGATCTTCTTGGAGTCCGAGCTCTTCAACTCCGGCATCATGCCCGCCGTCAACCCCGGTATCTCCGTGTCACGTGTCGGCGGTGATGCCCAGATCAAGGCCATGAAGAAGGTCTCCGGCTCCCTGAAGCTGCTCTACTCCCAGTACCGCGAGCTCCAGTCCTTTGCCCAGTTCGGCTCTGATCTGGATGCCGATACCAAGGCCCGTCTGGCGCTTGGTGCCCGGATTGTGGAGGTCCTGAAGCAGAAGAATGACGCCCCCGTGGATGTGGCCAAGCAGGTGTGTATCATCTATGCCGTCGTGCACGGGTACCTCAATGAGATCTCGCTTGAGAAGATCGCCTCCTTCGAGCAGCGGCTGTACGAGTTCATGGATGTCCGCTATCCGGAGGTCCTTTCAGCCATTTCTTCCACCGGGAAACTGGAGAGCGAGACCGAGGAGAAGATCAAGTCTGCACTCGATGAACTCAAGACCGAGTTCGTCACTCCGGCATAAAGGGAGGGAGAGCACATGGCTGGCGTCTCCACCAAGGAAATCAAAAGCCGGATCCGCAGTATGGAAAGCACCAAGCAGATCACCAAGGCCATGGAAATGGTGGCTGCATCCAAGCTTCGCCGTGCGCAGATGAAAATCACGGAATCCCGCCCCTACTTTGAGATCATTCTTTCCACCATTCAGGACATTGTCCGTTCTACGGGCGATGAGTCCCTCCCCTATCTTCTGCCAGCTAAAACCACCGGCAGGGTTGCCTACGTGGTGATCGCAGGTGACCGCGGGCTGGCCGGCGGCTACAACAGCAACATCCTTAAGTACTGCTACCAGGAAATGAAGGGGAAAGATGCTGCTGTACTGCCCATCGGAAAGAAGGCCGTGGAGTTTTTCCACGCAAGGGGAACAGACCTGATCAGCGATGACTATGACGAGGCAGAAAACGTGTCCGTTGGCGACTGCTTCACCATTTCAAAGCAGCTGTGCCGCGCCTATCTCAGGGGAGAGTATGACAAAATCTACCTTGGATTCACGCGCTTTGTGTCGGTCCTGTCTCAGCAGCCCGTCTTTCTGCAGCTTCTTCCCCTGGAGGAGGCAATTCTGCAGGGCGAAAACACAGAAACACCGAAGGATCATGATATCCTCTACGAGCCCGATCCCGTGAGCGTATACCGTGCCATGGTGCCCGAGTACCTCGGCGGCATTCTCTATGGTGCCCTGTGCGAGAGCCGTGCCTCCGAGCAGGCTGCGCGCAGAACTGCCATGGACTCGGCCACACAGAATGCGGAGGATATGATTGCCGATCTGTCCCTGAAGTTCAATCAGGCGCGCCAGGCGGCCATCACCCAGGAGATCACTGAGATTGTGGCCGGATCCTGACGGCTGGAAATCTGTACCTGATCTTTTCTGCCTTCATTCTTTCTATCTTCCTCATCTCAGACGATTCAGGAATGTGAGGAGTTGACAAACAATGCCAGAAAACAAAGGAACTGTGGTCCAGATCATGGGCCCGGTTCTGGATATCCGGTTTCCTGACGAATGTCTGCCCGACCTCAACAATGCCATTGAGATCCGCCTCGACGGACGGACGATCGTGGCTGAGGTTGCGCAGCACATTGGCGACAATGTGGTCCGCTGTGTGGCCATGAGCTCCACAGACGGACTTCAGCGCGGCATCGAGGCCATCGACACCCGTGGCCCGATCAAGGTGCCCGTGGGCGAAGAATGCCTGGGGCGTGTGTTCAATCTGCTGGGCCAGCCCATCGATGAGGGCAAGCCCCTGCCAGAAAACCAGGAAAAATGGCCCATTCATCGCCCGGCCCCGTCCTACGAGGATCAGCAGACAACCTCTGAAATTCTGGAGACAGGCATCAAGGTGGTTGACCTGATCTGCCCCTATGCAAAGGGCGGCAAGATCGGTCTGTTCGGCGGCGCCGGTGTCGGCAAGACCGTGCTGATCATGGAGCTGATCAACAACGTGGCCAAGGCCCACGGCGGCATCTCCGTGTTCACCGGTGTCGGCGAGCGCACCCGCGAGGGCAACGATCTGTACAACGAGATGATCGAGTCCGGCGTCATCCAGAAGACCGCCATGGTCTACGGCCAGATGAACGAACCGCCGGGAGCCCGTATGCGTGTGGGCCTCTCAGGCCTCACCATGGCAGAGTACTTCCGCGATGTGAAGCATCAGGACGTACTGCTGTTCATTGACAACATATTCCGTTTCACCCAGGCAGGCTCTGAGGTCTCCGCTCTGCTTGGCCGTATGCCCAGCGCCGTGGGCTATCAGCCCACCCTGGCCACCGAGATGGGCGCCCTGCAGGAGCGCATCACCTCCACCCGGGAAGGATCCATCACCTCGGTGCAGGCGGTCTACGTGCCGGCTGACGACTATACCGACCCGGCCCCTGCCACCACCTTTGCCCATCTGGATGCCACCACCGCCCTGGACCGCTCCATCGCGTCCCTTGGCATCTATCCCGCCGTGGATCCCCTCACCTCCACCTCCAGGATTCTGACACCGGAAGTGGTGGGCCGCGACCACTACGAGACTGCCCGCGACGTGCAGAAGATGCTGCAGCGCTATAAGGAACTGCAGGACATCATCGCCATCATGGGTATGGACGAGCTCAGCGAAGAAGACAAACTCACTGTGAACCGCGCCAGAAAGGTACAGCGCTTCCTGTCGCAGCCCTTCGCCGTGGCCGAACAGTTCACGGGCTATGAGGGCAAGTATGTACCCCTCAAGGAGACCATCCGCGGTTTCCGGGAGATCATCGACGGCAAGCACGATGACATTCCGGAGTCCTACTTCCTCTATGCCGGAACCATCGACGAGGTCGTGGAAAAGTTCCGTCAGGGCGGTGAGAAGGCATGACCACGTTTCCGCTCAAAATCGTGACGCCCGACGGCCTCATCTATGATGGGCCCGCCGAGGAAGTGGTGGTGCGCACCACCAGCGGTGATCTCGGTATCATGGCAGGCCACACCAACTGTGTGGCACCCCTCGGCATGGGCCGGGCCATGATCCTGACGTCGGAAGGCAGGCGCTATGCCGCATGTATCGGCGGCATGATCTCGGTCCTGCACGGGGAGGTTTCCCTGGTGCCCACCACCTTCGAGTGGTCAGACAAGATCGACCTGAAGCGCGCCATGACCGCCGAGGAGCGCGCCCGCAAGATGCTGGAAAACAAGGATTCCTCCAAAAAGGAAGCCCGGCTTGCAGAAGCCAGGCTCCGGCGGGCCCTTGTCAGAAGAAGTGTCGCAGAGCAGGCGCAGAGCCGCCCAGGCATGTAATGCAGGCAGCCGGAATGTCTCCGGCTGCTTTTTCTGTGCCCCATACGCCCACAAAAATTCCTTCTGGTTTTTTGCAGAAAAGCATGAAAAGTCCTTGACGCGGCTTTCCGTTTTGGTATAATAGGATCGTTGCCTAGCGCAGCCATGCAGAGTTGGCTGAGTGGTCTAAGGCGCACGACTGGAAATCGTGTGAGGGCCGAAACCCTCCCAGGGTTCGAATCCCTGACTCTGCGCCATAAAAAAGACTTTCTGAATTCAGAAAGTCTTTTTTGTTTTCCTGTTTGAGCAAGCCCCATCCGGGCATAAGAAAAAGCCGGTCCGAAGACCAGCTCTTGGATTTCCTCAATATCTGCGCACCAGATCCGTGCTGTTCACATACCCGTTCATGCCGCCGATCTTGATGTAGCTCCAGCCGTCATCCGACTGGGCCTGCAGGATCACGGCTGTCCCGCAAAGGTACTCGCCCAGCACATCCGCATTGGTCTGCAGGGCCTTGCGCACAGACACAAAGCCTCGGCTGTTGTTCTTCAGATAGCAGATCTGCCGGCCGGTAGAATTCGGGAGCGCCTCGGCACCCTTCTCGGCCACATTGGTCAGGGCCACAAAGGTCTCCTCACCGTTGATCCTGACCCTCAGGAAGTCCCCCATGACCTCGCGCACGATGGCAGGCGTCCCTGCAAGGCAGGTCAGATCCACGGCATATGTCCTGGCGGGTCCTTCCCTTGTCACCACGGTGTTGCCCTTCTTGTTGGCAAGGAACACGCGGCTGCCGATGGCGGGCGTCCACACGGCCTTCTCCACGGGGTTGGCCGGCTCTGTGGTCGTCAGGAATTCACTCTGGATGTAGCCCTCCACCAGACCGCTCATGATCTGGGACCACTTGCCCTTCTGCGCATAGACGGTGACGGGGGTTCCCACGTCCAGCTGTGCCACCACGCCATACTTGGTGCTGGCACCGCTGCGCACGCGCACGGGCTTCTTGTTGGCGGCCGTGACCCAGGCAGTCTTGGCTTCCACATCGGAGGAAACATTCGTCTCAGGCTTTGCATCGGGTTCGGTCATGCTCAGATAGGTGGTCATCATATAGCCCGTACCGGCATCTGTCTCAATCTTCGACCAGGTCTTGCCCATCTCCAGCACCGTGACCTCGGTACCGGTCTCATAGTTGGCCAGGCTCTCGGACTTCTTGTCCGCCTTCTTGCGCATGTGCACCTGTGTGCCGCCCTTGGCATCCACCCAGGCCCGGGTCCGGCTCTCTGCCTTTTCGGGAGCAGGTGTGGTGGAAGGCGCCGGTGTCACGACAACGTCCGGCTTCACATCGGACAGAAGGCGGTTCATGATGTAGCCCACGCCGCCATCCATGGTGATCCTGCTCCAGGAATGATTGCTGTCCTCCACATGGACTTTCGTCCCGATGTCATACTTTGCAATCACCTTGGCAGAGCTGGTCGCCTTGGACCTGACGTTCACGGCAGCGCCCGTCGGGTTGATGACATACATGTCCTTTTCCTTGGTGTCTGTCTGGGCGGACTTTGTTTCTTCCTGAACCGCAGGCTTTGTGTCAGACAGATACTTGGTCATGACATACCCGGTCAGGTCCCCGGCCTTCACCTCAGTCCAGTTGTTCTTGACGGAGATCACGGTGACCTGGGTGCCGCTCGGCAGCGTGCCAAGACTGCTGGTCCCCTTCGCGGGTCCTTTGCGGATATGGACTGAACCTGCATTCTGGGAATCGATCCACTTCACCTGGGAAACAGGCGTGGGTGTGGGCTTCCCCTTTGCAGCCTTCGCGTCACTGGTCAGGTACACCGACTGGATGTACCCTTCCTTCCCCTCAAACGCGATCCTGGTCCATTCATCTTCGGTGCCATTCACCGTCACTTCCGTGCCGACATCCAGTTTTGCGATGGCGCGATAATTCTTTCCTGCCCCCTCGCGGACGTTGACCGCCTTGCCGTTTGCACTGGTGACATATGCCTTGACAGTTGTCGCTGCCATGGCACTGCTGCCAAACAGGCCCAGGGGCATGCATGTCAGTGTCATGACGATGACCAGAATAGTTGCCAGTGTTTTCCGCATGGATACCCTTCCCTTCCGCCTTCATTGCCTTGTCTTGATTCATTCAGCTGATTCTGCCATCAGCTGTTTTTTTCTTTTTCATCCTGCCTCAGACACTTCTATGCGTACAATTCGGTCTGAGTAGAACTCCACGGTGGGAAGTGTATCATATATATTTCAAAAATGCAACAATCTATTTCAAAAATATTTCGAAAATATTTTTATTTGTTTCTAAAATATTACAAAAGTGTTACAGTTTTGTAATATTTTCTTCGTTTTCGTATGGTTTGCAGGGATCCTTTGCGTTTGCTATACTTTCGAAGCCATGCATTCTGCGTGGCACGTAAGGCTTCTCTTGAAAATCGCTTAAAGGAGACATAAATCCAATGGAAAAACTGTGGGGCGGCAGATTCAGCAAGGCAACAGACGGCCTCGTCGATGATTTTCATTCTTCCATCAGCTTTGATCAGCGGCTTTATGAGCAGGATATTCTGGGGTCCATTGCCCATGCCACCATGCTCGGGGAACAGGACATTATCCCGAAGGAGGACGCGGCCAAAATCGTGGAGGGCCTGAAGGGTATCCTGGAGGATGTCAAAAAGGGCAACATTACCTGGATGGTGGATGCTGAGGACATTCACATGAATGTCGAGACCATTCTGACCGCGAGGATCGGCGATGCCGGCAAGCGGCTGCATACCGGGCGCAGCCGCAACGACCAGGTGGCGCTGGACACGCACATGTACGCAAAAGCCGCCTGCCTCGATGCACGGCACATGATCCGTGACCTGATCGGGGCCCTCCTCGACACAGCAGAGCAGCACCTTAACACAATCATGCCAGGCTATACCCACCTGCAGAAGGCACAGCCGATCACCCTGGCCCATCACCTGATGGCCTATGTGCAGATGTTTTTGCGGGACGATCTCCGCTTTTCCCAGGCCTTTGCCCGCGCAGATGTCATGCCCCTTGGCAGCGGTGCCCTCGCCGGCACCACCTATCCGCTCAACCGCGAGCGGGTGGCAGAGCTCCTGGATTTTTCGTCCATCAGCATGAACAGCATGGACGGTGTCTCCGACCGGGACTACATTCTCGATTATCTCTCCGCCGCTGCCATCACCATGATGCACCTCTCCCGCTTCTGCGAGGAGCTGATCCTGTGGAGCTCCCACGAATTCCATTTCGTGGAGATGGACGACGCCTTTTCCACCGGGTCATCCATCATGCCGCAGAAAAAGAATCCTGATGTAGCGGAGCTGATCCGCGGGAAGACCGGGCGTGTCTATGGCGACCTGATGGCCCTGCTCACCGTCATGAAGGGACTTCCGCTCGCCTACAATAAGGATATGCAGGAAGATAAGGAAGGCTTCTTTGACGCAAGAGACACACTCATCAAGTCCCTGACCGTCTTTACCGCCATGTTCCGCACACTGCACTTTTGCCAGGAGAACATGGCACGCGGGGCTGAGGGCGGCTTCACCAATGCCACCGACCTGGCGGATTATCTGGTCCGGCAGGGCGTGCCCTTCCGCGATGCACACCGGGTGGTGGGCGAGCTGGTCGCACACTGTCTGGACAAGAACTGCACGCTGCTGGAGCTCTCCCTTGAAGAGCTGCAGACCTTCCATCCATCCTTCCAGGAAGATGTCTACGAGGCGATCTCCATGAAGGCCTGCGTCGAGCGGAGAAACATTCCCGGCGCACCCAGCCCCGAGGCCGTGGAAAAGAGCATTCAGGCCGCAAGGGCTGCACTTGAAAGCACCCCCGTCTGATCCCCAGATACAAAAGCATCCGGGCAGCGCATGTTGCTGCCCGGATGTTTTCAGTTTCCTTCTTTCTTCAGACTGTACTGTGCCTTCTCGGCGCCGCAGCCGTCCACGACAAGTATCCACACATCACGATCGGCAGCGTCCCGCGCGAGCCTCAGCCGCACGAAGCCAGGCTCGTCCAGGGATCTTGCAAGGAACGTGATCGTCCCGTCGGAGCCGGTACCTGCCATCGCGAGAAGCCGCGTCGGAATCTCACTCATCTGATGTATCGGCACATTCAGGTACGGGTGCTCCATTCCAAAGAGCACTTCCTGCACCTGGTCATCCCTTCTCAGCCTTGCCAGGATGCGCCCCATGTCGCCGCGCAGCTGCAGCTCCGCACGCTCCCCGACAAGGCGTCCCTGCGGCATTGCTGCTGCGTCCAGCACTTTCCCGGGCCACGGGTGCGAGAGTTCCCCAAGGCACGTCTTGAGCGCCTGCTGCTCCTCCTGCGTGCCGGGCTCTGCATCCGCCGCCGGGAAGAGATAGTCGTGCAAAAGCTTCATCTCAAGTCCCATGTCATCCAGGCCGGCTGTCACGGCCACCACCATGTCCCGCGCCGGGTCCACCATGCACAGCTGACCGTACATGCCGTCTCCCCGGAACCTGTGGTCCCTGCAGCGCCAGAACTGGTACCCGTAGCCCTGGTGCCATTCATTGTTTGGATCCGGGCTGCCGTTGCTGTTGTCGATCTGATAAGCCGTGGCCCGGGAGAGCCATTCCGGAGGGAGTACCTGACGTCCCTCCCACACGCCCTTCTGCAGCAGGCACTGTCCGAAGCGGGCAATGGAATCGCTGGAAAGATGGAGGCCCCAGCCCCCGCAGCAGACACCATCCGGAGACATGTCAAAGTCCGGTGCCGGTATGCCGAGAGGTTCAAAGAGCCGCGGCATGAGATAGTCCCGGACATTCATGCCCGCCACCTTCTGCACCATGCAGGACACGAGATAGGTGCCGTGGCTGTTATAATGGAAGTGTTCCATCGGCAGATGGTCAAGATCGCAGGCCAGCACGCGCCTGGCCCAGGCCGGCTGACTGCCGTCGATCCGGTCGGACTCGGCCTTCAGTCCGGAGCCCATGCAGAGGAGATGATGGAGCGTAACCCCCTTCAAGGCCTCCGATGCGGAGTCCTGCATATCCTCCTTCAGCACCTCCGACACCTTGGAGTCCCAGGAAAGCCTGCCCTCCTGCACGGCAAAGCCTGCAGCCGCAGAGGTGAAGGATTTGCTGAGGGAAAAGAGGAGGTGCGGAGTTCTGTCGTCATACGGCGCAAAATTCATCGTGACAGCTTCCACGCCGTGCCTGAGCACCTTGATGGAATGATGCTCCAGCCCGGATGCTTCCACGGCCCTCAGGTATTCGAGGATCGAGCGTGAGGAAAGCCCCACTTCCTCCGGCACATTCGCCTTCTGAAACGCCTGCATGTATGTCATCCTCCTTCAGGTTTCCATCTTGATCTTGATTCTTTGATTTTGGACATCAGCCTTCGTCAAATTGCCCCAGCGCCCAGGCGGCCGCCTCCCTGACAGATGGCGATGGATGGACCGTGAGGGCCTCCACCTGTTCCTTCAGTCCCTGCCGCCTCTCTGCCCCCGCCATGACCAGCGCCTGGGTGAGCAGTCGGTTTGGAAGGGCGAGGTTCCGCCCGATGGCAGGCCCAAGCTGCTCCGACATCCCCTTTGGGTTTTCCAGGATGTCCCGAAGCGCAATCTCTCTCTGCCTCTGCGCATCCTCTGCCGCCCTCTCCGGCCGTCTGTTTTTCGGGCAGCACCACTGACACACGTCGCAGCCGATCAGGCGGTTCCGGTTTGCCTTCCGGATCTCCTCCGGTGCAAGCTTTCCCGACAGCTGCCAGAATCGGATGCACCTTTCCTTCTGAAAGCCACCGTCCAGGATGGCCCCCGTGGGGCAGGCCTCGAGACATGCACGGCACGAACCGCACTCGGGCCCCCGCCCCTCCGCTGCCAGATATGTATTCACGGGAACGTCCTCGTCTGTCAGAAGCGTCTGCACATGAAAGCGGCTGCCGACGCCCGGCAGATAGGAGAGTGTGTTGCGTCCGCGGACGATCCAGGCGATCTCCTCCGACTCGATGCGCGCAAAGATGGGCTTGAGACGCACCTCCGGTGCCTGCTGCACCCTGATGCCCATCTCGCTGCCCTCCCGGCACAAACTCTCCACTGCCCGGTAGGCCCTCTGGGAGACGGGGTAATAGGGATGGATCCATACATCCCGCTCTTCGTCTCTTTTTTCAGGCAGATAGGTCATAAACGCGAGGATGACCCTGCCCGCCGCTTCCCCTGCCTCTGTCCCCGGCATCACCAGGATCGGATCAAAACCGCTCTCCCGAAGTCTTGCCAGGATCCATTCTCCCCTGCCCTGTTCCGTCTTTCCGTCCATGTGTGCCCCCGCCCGTGCCTTCTCAAAAAGGCTCTGAGCCTTGCCCAGAGCCTTCCTTGGCACTTCGTTATTTTGTTCCGAACAGCCTGTCGCCCGCATCGCCGAGGCCCGGCACGATGTAACCATGCTCATTGAGATGGTCATCCAGGGCTGCGATGTAGATATCCACGTCCGGATGGTCCTCCTGAATGCGCTTCACGCCTTCCGGCGCTGCAATCAGATTCACCAGACGGATATGCGTGCAGCCGCGCTTTTTGATGAAGCTGATGGCCGCACTGGCACTGCCGCCGGTGGCCAGCATCGGGTCCACCACGACGATCTCGCGCTCAGTGGAATCGGCAGGCAGCTTGCAGTAGTACTCCACAGGCTCCAGCGTCTCAGGATCGCGGTACAGACCGATATGGCCCACCTTGGCAGCCGGGATCATGTTGAGCACGCCGTCCACCATGCCAAGGCCTGCCCTGAGGATCGGCACAACGGCCAGCTTGCGGCCTGCCAGCTTCCTGCACTTTGCCTTCATGATCGGGGTCTCCACTTCCACCTCTTCGGTTTCCAGATCCCTCGTCACTTCGTAGATCATGAGCATGGAGATCTCTTCCAGCAGTTCACGGAATTCCTTGACACCGGTATCCTTATCCCGCATGATCGACAGCTTGTGCTGAATCAGGGGATGATCAAAGACAGTAACCTTGCTCATCGCTCTTCCTCCTTGCGTATCGCCGGCACAAGATGGCAGAATCCGCCTGAAAATAGGTTTTTCTGCTGTCCTGTCCCGCATCCTTCGTCCATTATACGTGATTGCCCTGCTCGGCGCAATGACATTTTTCAAAGCCTGTGGTAAGATTGGATCAGAAGTCGTCCGCGATTGAGCATGATCCCCTGAAAGATAAAGGAAAGAAGGCGGTCATATGCCTCTGTTTCTTCGAAAAAAGCAGTCCCCGACGTTAACCTATGACCAGGAGCGTCTGGAGCCCATCCTTCGCAGCAGCATCTGCACAGGCGAGACCACGGCCGGGTTTCTCGAGAAGGGGACAGGACACTACACGGAGGTCTGCCTGATCCGCTCGCCCGGGGACCTCGCGGCGTTTCGCCAGAAATACGGTATCGAGGGCGAGATTCGAAAAACCTACTGATCCATAAGGATCACACCGGATCCATCAAGGAGGTACTCCATGGTTACCAATGACATGGGCTTTGTCTTTTTCCGACACATGATCAATGTGGAAGTGTCCAAGCTTGCCTGGGAAGACCAGCTCAACGAAGATACAAAGGAAGCGCTGGTGCACCAGCTGATTCCGGGGCCGCTCGCGCGCTTTCGCTGCTGCATCTACAAGGAGCGTGAGATTGTCAGGGACAGAATCCGCCTGGCCTGCAATCAGGACATTGCCGGAAATCAGCCCGGCATGACCGTGCAGGTCATTGAGCCCGCCTGCCAGGAGTGTCCCCTGCAGTCCTACTCCGTGACCGACAACTGCCGGCTTTGCATGGGCAAGCCCTGCCAGTCCTCCTGCCGCTTCAACGCCATCAATATCGGTGCCGGGCGCATGTTCATCGATCCCAACAAGTGCAAGGAGTGCGGCCAGTGCGCCCAGAACTGCCCCTTTGGCGCCATTGTGCACCTGGTTCGTCCCTGCAAGTCCGCCTGTCCCGTCGGCGCCATCTCCTATGACGATTACGGACTGTGTGTCATCGACGAGAACAAGTGCATCGAATGCGGACAGTGCATCCACTCCTGCTCTTTTGCGGCCATCGCAAGCAGGTCATCCCTGGTGGATATTATCGGCCACATCAAGGCAGGCCACGAGGTTTATGCCATGTGTGCCCCTGCCACCGAGGGCCAGTTCGGCGAGGGCATCGGCATGCCATCCCTTCGAAAGGCCCTGAAGGAAGTCGGGTTTACGGACATGGTGGAGGTCGGCCTTGGCGGCGACATGACCGCCGCCTACGAGTCCGCCGAGTGGTCCGAAGCCTACCATGATGGCCGGAAGATGACCACCTCCTGCTGCCCGGCCTTCATCAACATGCTGAAGAAGCATTTCCCCAAGCAGTACCAGGAGAATCTCTCCTCCACCGTATCCCCGATGTGTGCCGTCTCCCGATACCTCAAGAGCCAGCACAAGGACTGCATCACGGTCTTTGTGGGGCCCTGCATCGCCAAAAAGTCTGAGGCCAAGGACAGGAGCGTGCCGGACAATGCGGACTATGCTGTCACCTACGGCGAGATCACGGCACTCCTCGATTCCAGGAACATTCAGCTCGCGCCGGTGGATGACACCTATCAGGAATCGTCTGTCTTCGGCAAGGGCTTTGCCTCCTCCGGCGGCGTCTCGCAGGCTGTCATGGAGTGCATGAAGGAGCGGGGCGAGGACGTGGATGCCATCCGCGTGTGCAAGGCAGCCGGCGGCGCCGAGTGCAAGAAAGCCCTGAGCCTCCTCAAGGCAGGACGGCTGCCCGAGGACTTCATCGAGGGCATGGCCTGCGTCGGCGGCTGCGTGGGCGGCCCCAGCAAGCACCAGACGGAGAGCGAGATCCGGCGTGCCAGAGAGAATCTCCTCAAGAAGGCGGACAGCCGGAAGATTCTGGAAAACCTCGCCTCCTACCCCATGGATTCCTTCTCCATGCACAGGGACGGTTCCCCCTCAGGTCTCCCGGTGTAATTCGCGCAGAAGAAAAGCGTCTTCCGAATGAAACATCATCCGGAAGACGCTTTTTCTTACAGTTTCAATCTTTCAAAGCGGCTGACCGCCTCCAGGGTCTTTTCCCTGGTATTGAAGGCCGTCAGGCGGAAGTATCCTTCCCCGCTTGGGCCGAAGCCGGCGCCAGGGGTGCCCACCACGTGGGCCTCATCCAGGAGCTTGTCAAAGAAGGCCCAGCTGTCCATGCCGGAGGGCACCTTCATCCAGATATACGGCGCATCCTTCCCGCCAAAGACGGTAAAGCCCCTGGCCTCGAGGCCCTCTCTGATGATCCTGGCATTTTCCATGTAGCCGGCGATCACCTCTCTGATCTGCTTCTGCCCTTCCTCCGTGTAGACGGCGGCCGCACCCCGCTGCACGGGATAGGAGACGCCATTGAACTTGGTGGCCATCCGTCGCTTCCACAGGGCGTTCAGCTCGACCTTTTCGCCCGTGCTGCTCAGACCTCTGACCTCGTGGGGAATCACGGTATAGGCACACCTTGTGCCCGTGAACCCGGCGGTCTTGGAGAAGGAATTGCACTCGATGGCCACCTCCCGTGCGCCTTCCACTTCATAGATGGAGGCCGGGATGCCCTCGGTGGTGATGTAGGCCCTGTAGGCCGCATCGTAGATGATCAGGGCCTGGTTCTCACGCGCCCAGTCCACGAACACCTTCAGCTGCTCCTTTGTGAGCACGGTGCCGGTGGGGTTATTGGGATAGCACAGGTACAGGACATCCACCTTCTGCTCGGGAAGGGCAGGCACGAAGCCATTTTCCGCATTGCAGGGCAGATACACGAGACGGTCCCATCTGTCCCCTTTGTAGTTTCCTGCCCTGCCTGCCATGGCATTGCTGTCCACGTACACGGGATACACGGGGTCCGTGACGGCGATCACGGCATCGTCAGAAAACAGCTCCTGGATGTTGCCCACATCGCATTTCGCGCCATCGGACACGAACACCTCGTCATAGGCAAGAGAGATGCCCCGCTTTTCGTAGTCCCATTCCCGGATGGCATTGACGAGGAAATCATACCCGAAATCCGGGCCGTATCCGCGGAAGGTCTCCCTCTTCCCCATCTCGTCCACGGCCTCGTGCATGGCATCAATGACCGCAGGCACCAGCGGCTGCGTCACGTCCCCGATCCCAAGGCGGATGAGGTCTGCATCCGGGTGGGCCGCCTGATACTCGCGGATGCGCCGGGCGATCTCCGCAAACAGGTAGGAGCCCGGCAGCTTCAGAAAATGATCATTGATATGGAACATATGCTTTTCTCTTCCTTTCTCACTCCGTCCACTCGCCCTCAAAGGCAAAGCTTGCATCGCCGGTCTGCATGATGTGACCATCCTCCCGATAGAATACCTTCAGGTCTCCACCGGGCAGCGTCACGGTGACCTCGCGGCCGGTTCTGTCGCACATGGCGCTTGCCGCCACGGCCGCACAGGCACCCGTCCCGCAGGCCATCGTCTCCCCGCTTCCGCGCTCCCAGACGCGCATGTAGATGTGATCCCTCGATTCCACCTGGATGAACTCTGCATTCACGCCATCGGGAAAGCAGGGAAGATGCTCAAAGAGCGGTCCATATTTGTGGACGGCCAGGTCATGTACGTCCTCGCCCTCCTCAAGAAACATGACGCAGTGGGGATTGCCCATGGAGACAGGATGGAGAAGCCACTTCCTGCCGCCCACGTCCACGGGGCCGCCCGTCATGCTCCCGTAATCCTTCATCGGAATATCCTCCGGCAGAAAGGACGGAGCACCCATGTCCACCGTCACACGCAGCGCCTTCCGCCCGGATACATCAAGATGGATCCCCCGCGTCCCGGCCAGCGTATCGATGGTCAGGTCCTGCTTGTCCGTCAGGCCCCTTTCATATACGTACTTACCAATGCAGCGGGCCGCGTTGCCGCACATTTTTCCTTTCGAGCCGTCTGCATTGTACATGATCATACGAAAGTCTGTCCCGTCCTGTCCGGGCGCGATCAGCACGAGACCGTCCGCACCAATCCCAAAATGTCTCCTGGACATCCGCCTTGCGAGGGAGGCAATCTCCTCCTCCGACATATGCTCGCATTCCTGGCTCAGCACATAGATGTAATCGTTCCCAAGCCCCTGCATCTTCACAAAATGCATCTGCCCGTTTCACCTCCGGTGAATGAAACTGAAAAACAGAGCAAGTATACCATGAATTGCCCTGATTCGCTTTTTGATAAGGCCCCCCGCTGAACAAAAAACACGAAAAAAGCAGCAGCCAAAGCTGCTGCAGATAAGCTTTCTCATGCCTTTCTCGCAGGCAGGATCTTCTGAAACACCGGCTGAGGGCTCTCGGGAAAGAGGATGCTTTCAGCGCCCTCATCTGCCTGTTCCTCCTGCTGCTTCCCGCAGGCCGCTCCGTCCAGCTGTCCGCGCAGCTGCTGAAGCCGCTGAATTCTGCATTCCACCCGCTTGCCCGTGAGCGTCCTTGATTTGTAGGTATCAAACAGGGCCCTCACGCCCATGGTCGCAGGCAGTGCCGCCCAGAAGCCGGCGACCCCCGCCACCGCGGCCCCGACACCCATGGCAGCGCCGGTCTTGAGCATCCGCCTTGCCGCATCTGCGCCGCCGTTTTTGGCCGGTTTCCTGCCGAGGATCACCTTTGTGCCCTCGGTCGCCGCGATGATCACAAAGGGCAGGGCACCCATGACGCCGGAGGTGAGATCGGTCATGAGCCCTGTCTCCTCCAGAAGTCCCGTGTCCACCGCGATCTCATCGACATAGGTAAGACCCATGGCCAGGGTATCCACCATGGTGTCCTTCTGGCGCTTTCGGTAATCCCTCACAATCTCCTCATAGGTTCTCACCCTGCAATCACCTCCCGAATGAGATTCAGCACCGTCACCGTGATCCACGATCCGCCCAGGATGGATGCCAGGATGATCGCCTGATGGAGCACCCCGCCGTCCATGGAAAGGAGCTTTCGTCCCTTCGCCTTCACGCTTTTTGCATCCTCAGCTTCCTGCCGGAGCGTATCCACCTGTTTCTCCAGTACCGCCACGCGATCCCGAAGCTCGCGGATCTGCCGGTCCGACTCCTTCACATTTTCCCGCTGTGTTCTGTCCAGCACCTCAAAGTCGCCCTCAAGCTTTTCCTCCAGGCGGTCCTGCCGCTCTGTGATCGATTCCTGAAGGGTGCGGATCCTGCTCTGGTCCTCGCACAGACCTTCTGCCACCAGCGTCATCTCCTGGGTAAAGCTCTCCACCAGCTGCTGCGTGCTTTCGCCCCGCACGGCCTTGAGCGCCTGATCCCAGATGCGCCTGGGACCTGTTTTCTCCTGAAGCTGCTGCGTATCCATCAGCTCCGCTGTCTGCATACACTCCACCTCCCTGCCGGATCTGTGGTCTTTATGCCGCCGGATAGGGCGACTGATCTTCCTTGTTTCCGGGTATACAGCTCCATTATAGCACATGGGACTTTACAGGTTTCTTTTACCTTCATTAGAATCCCATGAAAAGATCCCATGACAGATTCCTGAAAAGATGGTCTCAGATTTCCGTGCAGTGTGGTACAATAGGTACAGCCACACGATCCACAGAACTAAAGGAGATGCTGCCCATGAAGAACAGCTGGTGCCCTGTGCTGTTTCTCGTATCGTTTCTGCTGCTTTTCCCTCTGCTTGCCTCCGCCCAGGATACGCCCCTGAGCTGGTACGAGATCTTCGTGTCCTCCTATCAGGACAGTGACGGGGACGGCATCGGGGATCTGAAGGGCGTGGAATCCCGCCTTGACTATATTGAGGACATGGGCTTTGACGGCATCTGGCTGATGCCCGTCATGCCGTCACCTTCCTATCATAAGTACGATGTCACGGATTACCTCTCGGTGGACGAAAGCTATGGCACAACCGATGATCTGAAGTCCCTCATCGCAGCCTGCCACGCACGGGGCATCCGTGTGATCCTGGATATGCCCATCAACCACACATCCACCCAGCACCCCTGGTTCCTCTCGGCCCTTCAGGCCCTGGAAGAGGGCGACATGGACAACCCCTACATCAGCTACTATCACTTTTCCGAGAAGTCCGCCTCCAGATGGACGGGGGTCACGCTCGGCGACAGGACATGGTACTATGAGGAGCAGTTCCAGGGCGGGGGCATGCCGGATCTGAACCTGGATGAGGAGCGTGTGTGGGATGAGCTACGGGACATCTTCCACTTCTGGCTCGCAGAATGTGACGCGGACGGTTTCCGCCTGGACGCCGTAACCAGCTATGACACGAACCACCTGTCCCATAATGTGGAAATCCTCGCTCGCGTGAAGCAGCTTTGCGAGGAAATCCGTCCGGGCAGCTTCCTCGTCGGGGAGGCATGGACAGGCCTCGGGGAGATCGCCAGCTACTATGAGAGCGGCGTGGATGCCTTCTTCCTCTTCCCTGTTTCACAGGCAGAAGGCTGGATCTGCCGGGCCCTTCGCGCCAGAACGCCGGCCAAATCCTACCTGGACGCCCTCTCGCAGGTCCAGACCGCGCTCCCGGATGTCCTGTGGGCCCCGTTTCTGTGTAACCACGATACGGGGAGAACCATCGGCCTTCTGCAGGCCAGGAGTAACCCGTCCCTTGCAAAGTTCGCAGAAGGGATCCTGCATCTCTTCGGCGGCAGCACCTTCACGTATTACGGCGAGGAGATCGGGATGGTAGGCAGCGGCGATGACCCCAACAAGCGACTGAGCATGTACTGGAACGATCAGGACATGACGCTCCAGCCGCCGGGTGTCACGAAGCTCGAATACGCCTATCCCAGCGTGGACGAGCAGCTCCAGGATCCGGACTCGCTCCTTCACTATATCCGCCGCCTGAACGGAATGAAGCACCAGTATCCGGCCTATGCCGCCCAGGCCAGCCAGATTCTTTTTCAGGACGCGACAACCTTCCTTCTTGAGAAAACCTCAGATGACGGCGCGCTCCTGATCGCAGTCAATTTTTCTCCCTCAAAGGAGGCTGTCCTTGAAGATGTCCCGTCAGACGGCATCCTCTTTGACCTTGAAACGGGCCATGAAACAGCCAGACTGGATGCAGGTCAGCTGACGCTGCCGCCCCATGCCATCGTCCTGCTGCACCCCGCACCCTGATGGATGACCGCAAAACTTTACATTTCTCTTTGACAATCAGGCGCCTGCATGCTATACTTCAAAGCACAGATTGTTCCACACACAAGGACATATGCTTCGTTTGCCCCATACATGTTGTGTCACAAATCTGATATTTTTTATTAGGAGGCACTCTCTATGAAAAAGGTACTTGCCCTGGTCATGGCTCTTGCCATGCTGCTTTCCGTTGCCTGTGCTGAAGGCTTCAGCGGCAATGTGAAGATCTGGGTTGCCGATGCTGTGGTGGACTTCACCCAGCAGCAGGTGGACGCTTTCAAGGCTGCCAATCCCGAATATGCCGGCATGACCGTCACCATCGAGCCCGTGGGCGAAGGCGACGCTGCCAGCAACATGATCACCGACGTCGAAGGCGGCGCTGACCTGTACGGTTTCGCACAGGACCAGCTGGCCCGTCTTGTGGCTGCCGGTGCCCTCATCGACGTGGCACCCGAAAATGCTGATGTCGTGGAGAAAGAGAACGATGCCGGTGCCGTCAGCGCCGTGAAGATGGGCGACACCATGTATGCCTATCCCATGACCAGCGACAATGGCTACTTCCTCTACTACGACAAGAGCGTGGTCACCGATCCCACCGACCTTGAGAAGGTGCTGGAAGACTGCGAGAAGGCCGGCAAGAACTTCTACATGGAAATCAACTCCGGCTGGTATCAGACCGCCTTCTTCTTCGGTGCCGGCTGCACCCTGACCTATGATTCCGACGACAGCGGCAACCTGACCGGCATCAACTGCGATTATGCCACCGAGAACGGCGTGAAGGCCCTCAAGAGCATGATCAAGGTTGCTCAGTCCCCCGCTTTCGTGAACGGCTCCTCCGCCTCCAATGCCACCAACATCGGTGCTATCGTGGACGGTACCTGGGATGCCAACACCATGATGGACCTGCTGGGCGACAACTTTGCTGCCACCAAGCTGCCCACCGTGGACGGCTATCAGCTGGGCGGTTTCGGCGGATTCAAGATGCTCGGCGTGAAGCCTCAGACCGACGAGGACAAGCTGGCTGCCTGCGATGCTCTGGCTGCCTATCTGACCTCTGAAGACGTACAGCTGGCCCGCTATGAGGCCGTGCAGTGGGGCCCCTCCAACCTGAATGCTCAGAAGAACGAGGCTGTGCAGTCCAATGTCGCTCTGGCCGCTCTGGCAGAGCAGCTGGCCTATGCTGTTCCCCAGGGACAGTATCCTGGCGATTACTGGTCTCTGGCCACCGCTCTTGGCGATGACGTGATCGGCAAGAACCTCGATGGCAAGACCGACGAAGAACTCCTCGCAACTCTGCAGCAGTTCCAGGACACCGCTGCCACTTATGTGACCAAGTAAGTATGCATTACGGGGCTGGAAGCACATGCTTTCAGTCCCGTCTTTTTCTTTGGAACCGCCTGATTCTATGGATACGGAGGGCTGTCCATGACAGATCTGGAATTTTTAAAGCTGTCAAAGCCTCAGAAGATCGGATACCAGTTTCTCCAGTTTCTGAAAAAGGTGCCCATGGCCATCATTTCCGGCATCAAAAAGCTGTTCCTCGGTCTCTGGGCCGTGTTGGTTGGCCTTGGCCACGAGATTGCGGACGTTTTCTCGACCTTTGTCCACGGCGACTGGAAAACCAGGTTATCCTTTCTTGTGATGGGCTTTGGCAATGCCGCCCGGGGGCAATGGCTCAGGGGCATTCTCTTTTTCCTCTTTCAGACCGTGTTTAACCTGTACATGGTCAACTTTGGCATTTCCTATCTTGCCAAGTTCAACACCCTCGGCACCGTAGAAACCACCCGCCAGGGACGTGTGACGGTCTACGGTGACAATTCGTTCTACATTCTCCTCTATGGCATCCTCACGATCTGCTTTGTCATCGCCTTCATCTACACATGGCGGGTCAATGTGAAGCAGAACAAGCTGGGGCAGATGTACTTAAAGAACGGGCACAGGCTCAAGACCGGCCGGGAGGACATCCGTTCCTTTGCGGATGAGGAATTCCACAAGACGCTCCTCGCGCTCCCGGTGCTTGGCATCTTCACCTTCACCATTCTGCCCATCATCTTCATGATCCTCGTGGCCTTCACCAACTTCGACTACGAGCATCAGCCGCCGTCCAAGCTCTTCACATGGGTGGGCTGGAGCAATTTCCAGACCCTTCTGTCATCGGGCGGCGCAAACTTCGGCGACACCTTCCGCCAGGTCCTCTTCTGGACGCTCCTGTGGGCCTTTTTTGCCACCTTCCTCAACTATTTCCTCGGCATGTTCGTGGCCATCATGATCAACCGCAAGGGCATTAAGCTGAAGAAAATGTGGCGGACCATCCTGGTGATGACCATCGCCATCCCGCAGTTCGTGTCCCTTCTGTATGTGTCCAAGATGTTTGCAGCAGACGGACTCATCAACGGTGTCCTCATGCGGTGGGGCTGGATCAAGGAGCCGCTCCCCTTCTGGACGGATCCCACGTGGGCCAGGGTCACGATCATCGTGATCAACCTGTGGATCGGCATCCCCTACCTCATGCTCATCGCCACAGGTATCCTCATGAATATCCCGGCGGACCTCTACGAGTCTGCGCGCATGGACGGTGCCAACGCCTTCCAGATGTATGCAAAGATCACCCTGCCCTACATGCTCTTTGTGACAGGGCCCTATCTGCTCACATCCTTTACAGGCAATATCAATAACTTTAACGTCATCTTCCTTCTATCCGGCGGCAAGCCGCTGTCCATGAACCTGGCCGGCAATGCCGGGTACACGGACCTGCTGATCACCTGGCTGTACAAGATGACCGTCAATGACACCAACTACAAGCTCGCTGCCGTCATCGGCATTCTCGTATTCGTCGTCACGGCCGTCATCAACCTGGTGGTATACAACCTCATGCCATCCGTCAAAAACGAGGAGGATTTCCAATGACGAACAAAACCAATGAAATCCCGGAAGTGGACATCGTCATTGATGAGGAAAAGGGCGTCATTCGGGAGGTCAAATCCGAAAAGCACCTTCGCTCCAAGGCAGCCCATGAGAAGAGGATCAACCGGACCATCTATACCGTGCTGACCATCATCTCCATCATCTGGCTGTGCCCCTTCGTCTTTCTGATTCTCCAGTCTTTCCGCTCCTATCTGACAGAGGGCGGCGGCATGGTGAATTACGTGATCCCAAAGCATTTTTCCCTGGACAATTACCGCTTTCTCTTTGAGGACGGCCAGTTCTTCCGCTGGTACAAAAACACGCTGATCATCGCCCTGTTCTGCGCCGTGCTGCAGACGCTGATGGTCCTCTCCGTGTCCTATGCACTCTCCAGAATGCGCTTTCGCGGAAGAAAGCTGTTCATGAACGTGGTGCTGGTGCTCGGCATGTTCCCGGGCTTTCTCACCATGATCGCCCTCTACTTCCTTTTAAAGCAGCTGGGCCTCACCCAGGAGGGTGCCATCCCCGGCCTCATCCTCATCTATGTCGCATCCTCCGGCATGGGCTACTATATTTCCAAGGGCTTTTTTGACACCATCCCGAAATCACTGGACGAGTCCGCCCGCATCGACGGCGCCACAAGGTTTCAGGTGTTCCTGAAGATCATCATGCCCATGTCCAAGCCCATCGTGATCTATACCATCATGATGGCGTTCATGGCGCCCTGGGGCGACTATGTGTTTGCCAGCTACGTGGCCTTTGGCCGGCAGGACAGCTACAACGTGGCCGTAGGTCTCTACCGCTGGGTCAACACCAACGACTTCCAGGGTTATTTCACCCGCTTCTGCGCGGGCGGTGTTCTGGTGGCCATTCCCATCACACTCCTGTTCCTGTTCCTCCAGAAGTACTATGTGGAGGGTGTCACAGGCGGCGCCGTGAAAGGATAATTGAAGGAGGTAATCAGTCTATGGCAAGTGTGACACTTGAACATATCAAGAAAGTCTATGATCACAATGTGGTGGCGGTGCATGACTTCAACCTGAAGATCCGGGATAAGGAATTTGTGGTCTTTGTCGGCCCCTCCGGCTGCGGCAAATCCACCACCCTGCGCATGGTGGCAGGCCTGGAGGATATTTCCGCAGGCACGCTCAAGATCGGGGAAAGGATCGTCAATGACGTGGAGCCCAAGGACCGCGACATCGCCATGGTGTTCCAGAACTATGCCCTCTATCCCCATATCACCGTCTATGAAAACATGGCCTTCCCGCTTCGCATCCGCAAGATGAACAACGATGAGATCCATAAGCGGGTCTGCCAGGCAGCCGATATTCTCGGCATCACCGAGTACCTCGGACGCAAGCCCAAGGCCCTCTCCGGCGGCCAGAGGCAGAGGGTGGCCATCGGGCGCGCCATCGTGCGTGATCCCCAGGTCTTCCTGATGGATGAACCTCTGTCCAACCTCGATGCCAAGCTACGCAACCAGATGCGCGCCGAGATCATCCTTCTGAGAAAGCGCATTGACACCACCTTCATCTACGTGACCCACGATCAGACCGAGGCCATGACCCTGGGTGACCGGATCGTCGTCATGAAGGATGGCTATATCCAGCAGGTCGGCACACCCCAGCAGGTCTTTGACACGCCGAAGAACCTGTTCGTGGCAGGCTTCATCGGCTCCCCGCAGATGAACTTCCTGAAGGCCCGCCTTGAAAAGACGGGAGCCGGGTATGTGGTCAACTACCTTGGCATGTCGATCCCGGTGGAGGATGAGCATGCCGCCATCCTCGCGAAAAAGAAGATCGGCTCCCAGGACATCGTCCTCGGCGTCCGCCCGGAGCATGCGGCCGTGGAGTTTGAAAACACCAGCAACACGCTGGAGTGCACCATCAACGTGGTGGAAATGATGGGCTCCGAGCTGCATCTGCACCTGACCACGGGCGGTGGGGACAACATTATCCTGCGCCTGCCCACCATTGATCTGACCAAGCAGCAGAGAAAGGACCTGAAGGCAGGTGGCAAGCTGTTCTTCACCTTCCCCGCCAAGGTCATGCACATCTTCGATCCCTCCACCGAGATGAGTCTCCTCTACGACGAGAACGAAGACGAATAAAACCTCAAAATGCCGCTGCCAATGGCAGCGGCGTTTTTGGTTATCTGAAGTCATAGAGATTGCTGTGGCCTGTCCATCGCATGTACTTGATGGACGATGGGATGTACATGATGACCACGGCTGTGGGGCGATAGGCCCGAAGGTAGGTCTCCAGACTCCCGTCAAAGAGTCTCAGGTCCAGGGCGCGGACCTCCCTCACGCCCATGGCCAGCTGCGGCACAGCGCAGTTTCCAAAGGAATCGTGGAGCACGAGAAGTCTCGTCCTGTTGTCGGACAGCTCATTCACGATCCGGATCTCCGCCTCATCCCCGCCCCCGTAGACCGCATACAGATTGCGCTGGGTTGTATCCCCGCGCAGGACGTCGCTAAGCATAGTCAGGGAAAAGTCGCCGGATTCGTCCACCTGCCTGCCCGGCACCTGATAGCGGATGGCCGTGGGATAGTCAGGCTCGAGAATCTCAAAGTCCTCAGGCTGTGCCTTCTCCCGCGTGTAGATTTTCCCCCGGGATCCAAAGAATGCGCCAGGATATACGGTCCCGGCCCACCGGTTTTCCTCCAGCATGTCGGGATTTGTCTCGATGCCCATGTCTTTTAGCCTTGTCAGAATCTCAGCACTGGACAGAAGGCTCAGGCGAGGCTTCCAAAAATAATCTGTTTTGTAGAACATGTCGTGGTGGTAGATGCCCTGCTCCTGGAAAACTTCTCTCAGGTCCAGGAGGGATCTTGCTTTGCCACGCCCGTCCTCCCAAAGTTCTTCCGTCGCCTGCAGGAGCCTGTTCTGGTTCTCGTTGGACCAGTCATCTTTTCCCTCGGGGAAGTCCTGATCCGTCCACTGGTTGATCTTGCATGGCAGCACGGTATAGAGCAGTGGGATATTCATGTCCTCCAGGATGCCTGAGAGACGCTCGAGGGATGCTGCATGCGCCTCAATCTGCATCCAGCCCGTCACGCCGGCGAGATGTCCATCCCCCAGCGGGATCACCTGAACCGTCTCCCGGCTCAGCTCGTCGGGCTGCCCAAAGCGCTGGATCATCCATTTGTCCGAGACCGTCTCATCCTGGAAGGGATAACGTTTTTCCCAGTCCGAGACGCCCACCTGCAGCGTCTGAAGGCACAAGGCAAACATCCAGGCTGCCGTCATGGTGAGCAGCAGATTGACCAGCAGCCGCACACGGAACCTTCTCTCCTTCTTCGCCGCCCGAAGGGCGATCAGACCGTAGAAAAAGGATCCGATAAGGCATCCCAGGGTGTTGTTGATGACGTCATCCACCTCCGAGGTGCCGAGCCTGAAAAGGTACTGCACCGTCTCTGTGCAGACGCTGAGCAGGAAACCGATCAGAACGACCTGCCACGAGAGCAGCCGGTCCTTTTGAAGGTCTGGGAAGACAAAGGGCAGGAGGTACCCCAGCGGCACGCACAGGAGAATGTTCAGGAGAATTTCCCTTGCAAGACCGCTGTTGGTGACACTGATCTGGGCCGTCCCGTGCAGAAGGCTGTCCAGGAGATTGCGTACCCCGCCGCCCGTGGAAAAGGCCGCCCTGTAGGACCAGAGCGGCTCCAGCACCAGAATCGGATGACTCCGCACGGCCCGAAACAGGATGGTCTCATAGAGAAATCCGAAAAGGTATACGCAAAAGACGATCCACTTCCCGATGCGTAGCAGGTCTTCCCGCTTTTCCAGCAGCTGCACCGCAGGGGGAAGGCTCAGAAGCACGCCAAACACAAAGAAGGTAACCACATTGACCTTGTCCAAGCCTTCACTCCCCTCATGCAGTGATGCACTGGCCGCTTACAGAACCGGTTTTCCGTTAACAAAGACCTGCTTTGCCCTTGCCTGGATGGAACAAAGGGGATTTGCATCAAAGATGGCGATGTCTGCGTCCTTCCCAACCTCAAGAGAGCCGATCCGGTCATCCACGCCGGCCACCTTTGCCGGGTTGATGGTGATCGCCCGCCAGGCCGCGTCCTCCGGCAGACCGTCCCGCATGGCAAGGCCTGCACACAGCGCCAGATGGTAGAGAGGAATCACGGGCGCATCGGTGATGATGCACACCTCCAGGCCATGGCTGTAGAGAATGCCGGCGGTGGCGAAGGTCTTGTTCTTCAGTTCAAACTTGCTCTTGTCACCAAGGGACGGGCCCACCAGGACAGGATAGCCCTTCTCCGCCAGGATATCGGCGATCAGATGGCCGTCGGTGCAGTGGTCGAGCGTGATGCGGATGCCGAACTCCTCCGCAATGCGGATCGCGGTCAGCATATCGTCTGCCCGGTGCGCGTGGCACTTGAGCGGGATCTCCCCGTGCAGGACCGGCAGCAGTGCCTCCAGCTTCATGTCATAGGGCTCCGGCTTGCCCTCCTCGACCTTTGCCTTGCTCTCCTCGTAGCGCTGTGCCTTTCTCAGTTCGTCCCGCAAAAGGGCCGCAATGCCCATGCGCGTGACGGGCGCCTTTCTCCCCTGCTGCCCATAGCAGCCCTTGGGGTTCTCGCCAAAGGCCGTCTTCATGGCCACGGGATCGCGGATGATCATCTCATCCACGCTCTTGCCGTAGAGCTTGATGGCACTGAAGGTGCCGCCGATGACGTTGGCAGAGCCGGGTCCTGTAACGGCAGAGGTCACGCCGCCACTGAGTGCCAGGGGGAAGGCCTCGTCCTGGGGATTGATGCCGTCAATGCCCCGCATGTGCGGCGTCACGGGATCTGACATCTCGTTGTAATCGTTTCCCTCCCACCGGATGGACTCCTCGTCCAGACCGATGTGCGTGTGCGCATCCACAAGGCCGGGGGTCACAAGCAGGCCGGTGGCATCAAAGATCTCTGTGCCCTCGGGGCAGGCAATGGACGTACCAACCGCGGCTATCTTCCCCTCGTCCGATACGAGCACGTCCCCGCAGGGCAGGTCCTCGCCGGCCATCGTCTTCACATATCCTCCGTGAATCAGCAGCATGTGCAGTTCTCCTTTCTGTGTCTGTGTTGTCTTTGTACATACGTGTTTATTTCAGTCGGCACATATGGCCGTACCTTCAAGACATTGAGCCCAGGTATCCGCGATGGTCCTGTGCCCGGCTGCGGTCGGGTGCACCCCATCAAGGGTCTCATATTTCACGCCTGTTCCCGCAAGGTCCACGAGGGTACACCCCTCGGCCCTGCAGGCCTTCTCAATCGCCTCGTTGTAGGGTCTGAGGCCCTCCGTCCAGGCCGTATCATACATCAGCCGTGCGGCAGAGGACATGCAAGTGCCCATGAGCGTGCCGCAGAGGACCTTTGTTTCCGGAAGCATCGCCCGGATCTCCCGCAGCATCTTCCGGTAGGAAGGCGCAAAGTATCTGTCCTTCCCCCTGCCCGCGATCCCTCTTGGATGGACTGGCACCTCAAAGCCAAAGTCATTGAAACCAAGATAGATGAGCACCATCTCCGGCGAGGCATCTTCGCTCCTCAGCATGCGGATCCGATCCCCGCTCGAAGCGCTCGGGTACTGCCCCCCGGAGACCCTGCAGCCGGAGTAGGCATTGTTCACGCAAAGATCCCATTGCATCTCCTGTAAAAGGAGCTGCCACCAGATCTCTCCAGGCGCCGTGATCCCGTTCCTCTCCATGTTCTCAGCGTCATAGTAGAGGGCATAGCCGGGCAGCTGAAAGCCATCGCATGTGCTGATGGAATCTCCGAAGATGGACACGCGCATCGCCCATTCACCTCCAAAAAACCGGAATGGATTCGATTTCCATTCCGGCATTTTTACCAGGGTCACCCAAGAAATCGAGATCCGCACCGCGCGGCGGATTCTGTCGGTTTCCAGTATATCACTTTCTGGCACTCTTGCCCAGGTAAGCTTCCCTCACGCGGTCATCGCCAAGGAGCTCCTCGCCCGTCCCGTGCATCCCCAGGATGCCGGTCTCGAGGACATAGGCGCTGTCGGCAATCCTCAGGGCGGCGTTCGCGTTCTGCTCAACCAGGAGAATTGTGATCCCCTCGTCGTGCAGGGTCTCGATAATCCGGAAGATATCCCGGATGACCAGCGGTGCCAGGCCCAGGGAAGGTTCATCCATCATCAGGATCTTGGGGCGCATCATGAGGGCACGGCCAACAGCCAGCATCTGCTGCTCGCCGCCGGAGAGTGTGCCCGCCAGCTGCCAGGAGCGCTCCTGGAGTCTTGGAAAGAGCTGGTATACATGATCGATGTCTGCCTGAATCTCATCTTTCCTGAGGTAGGCACCGATTTTCAGGTTCTCCAGCACCGTCAGGTTCGGGAAGACCCGTCGGCCTTCCGGCACCATGCAGATGCCCTCAGCCACGATCTTCTGCGGGCTCTGGCCGCTGATCACGTTACCATCATAGGTGATGGTTCCTTCCTTCACAGGCACGAGACCGGAGATGGCCCGAAGCGTCGTGGACTTCCCGGCACCGTTGGCACCGATCAGCGTCACGATCTCACCTTTATTGACCTCTATGGAGATGCCCTTGAGCGCCTCAATGCCGCCGTAGGACACCTTCAGATCCATGATTTTCAGAAGGGGCGTACTCACAGGTCATCACCTCCAAGATAGGCATCGATCACGGCCTGGTTGTTCTGAATTTCCGATGGAACACCCTCGGCAATCTGCTTGCCAAAATCAATCACATAGATTCTGTCGGAGATCCCCATCACCAGATCCATGTGATGTTCAATGACGAACACGGTCAGCTGGAACTTCCGTTTGATGTCCTGAATGAAGGCGGCCAGCTCCAGCGTCTCCTGGGGATTCATGCCGGCGGCCGGCTCGTCGAGGAGCAGCAGCTTGGGGTCTGTGGCAAGAGCCCTGATGATCTCAAGAAGACGCTGCTTTCCGTAGGGAAGGCTCGTGGCCATCTCGTCCCTCAGGTCCTGAAGGCCCACGATCTTCAGTAGCTCCATGGTCTTTTCCCGCATCTGCTTTTCCTCAGCACCGTTCAGGTGGAAGGCGGCGGTGAAAAAATTGCTCTTTTTCCTCAGGTGCTGCACCGTGAGTACGTTTTCAAACACGGTCATCCCGGAGAACAGGCGGATGTTCTGGAAGGTCCGGCTGATCCCCTTCTTTGTGATCTCATCCGGGGTGTGGCGGATGATGGGCTGAGAGACAAACGCATCCGGGTGCCCGCCGGCAAAGATCTTCTTCATCTTGCCGGTGGGGTGGCTGCGGGCGATGGTTTCCCCCTCAAAGAGGATCTCCCCGTTGGTCGGCTCATAGACCGAGGTCACCGCGTTGAAGGCAGTGGTCTTGCCGGCACCGTTGGGGCCAATCAGGGCGACGATCTCCCCATCGTCAATGTGCATACTGAAATCGTTGACGGCCACCACGCCGCCAAACTGCATCGTCAGATGACGGATATCCAGCACATGCTCCTGACTCATTTGAGCTCACCCCCTGCCTTCTTTTTTCTTCGGAACAGGTCCGGCAGCTCCTTTGTCCCCATAATGCCCCGCCGGAAGAAGAGCACTACAATCATGATGATGATGGAGAAGACCACGAGGCGGAAGCCGTTTCTGAGCAGCGGCACCTCCCAGTTCCCGATCATCTGCTTTTCGTCGAGAAAGCGGAGCCACCATTCGCTGGCTGCCACAAACAGAAATGCACTGATGCAGCTGCCCGTGACCGAGCCCACGCCGCCGATGACCACGATCAGGAGGATCTCATAGGTCATGGCCGAGGTGAAGCTCTTGGCCTGGACGGTGGTTTGGTACATGGCCAGCATGGCACCGCCGATGCCGGTGAAGAAGGAGGACACGCAGAAGGCGAGGCGCTTGTGGTGGGCCAGGTTGATGCCCATGGCCTCGGCTGCCACCTCATCGTCCTTGATGGACCTGAGGGCACGCCCGTAGGTCGAGTTGATGATCATCACGATCAGCGCAATGCACACGCCAGCAACCAGAAGCGGCACCAGTGTCGACAGATAGACCGTCACATTGCCGTCCGCGTTTCTGATGTTAAAGTCATTGAATGTGGGAAAGAGCCTCAGCATGTTGGACCCGTTGGTCACAGGGCCCAGCTGGTTCCACTGGAAGATGGCCCGGATGATCTCGGCAAAGCCGAGGGTCGCAATGGCCAGATAATCGCTCTTGAGCCTGAGGACCGGCAGGCCGATCAGGAAGGCAAAGAAGGCGGCCACAAGTCCTGCCAGCAGCATCGCAACAAACACGGGAAGCGTGAACTGGACCACGCCCCCTGCGTAGTACTGGTAGACGTTGACCCTCTGCTCCAGCGGGATCGTGAAGATGGCGTACACGTAGGCACCGATGAGCATGAAGCCTGCCTGCCCCAGGGAAAAGATACCGGTAAAGCCGTTGAGCAGGTTCATGGAGACCGCAACGAGCGCATAGGTTGCGCCTTTTTTCAGCACCGTAAATAGCATGGATGTGGCTGGCAGTTTCTGCTCTGCGATAAACACGGCCACATACAGGCAAAGGACGATCAAAGCGGAGGCTACATTTGCCAGCGTCAGTTTTTTCTCTTTCACTTATGCCGCCTCCCTTACACCTTATCCGTCACTTTTTCGCCGAACAGACCCGTGGGCTTGAAGACCAGGATCACGATGAGCAGGGCGAAGGTAAAGGCATCCGAGAAGGTCGCAAGGCCCAGCGGTGCCTTGATGACACCGGACTTGAAGAGAATCACGTCCAGACCCTTGATGATATTCTCCATGATGCCGATGATAAACGCCCCGATCACGGCCCCCGGGATGCTGCCGATCCCGCCGAACACCGCTGCCACGAAGGCCTTGAGGCCGGGCATGGCACCGGAGGTCTGGATGACGGTTGTGTAGTTGGTAAAGTACAGGATGGATCCCACGGCCGCGAGGAAGGAACCGATCACGAAGGTCACCGAGATGACCGAATTGATCTTGATGCCCATGAGCTGGGATGTCTCAAAGTCCTTGGACACCGCCCGCATGGCCATGCCGATCTTGGTGTGGTTGATGAGCTGCACGAGCGCAACCACCAGGATGATGGTCAGCACCGGCGTCACCAGCGTCACCATCTTTGTGGTGGCAGATCCGATCGTCACGGACCCCGAGATCCAGGGGATGGTGGGATAGATCTGGTTGAGACCGCCGGTGATGTAGAGCACCAGGTTCTGCAGGGTATAGCTGACACCGATGGCACTGATCATGACGCTCATCCTCGGTGCCGTGCGAAGCGGCTTGTAGGCCACACGCTCAATGAGAAAACCTATCAGACTGGTGATCAAAAGCACAAGGAGGATGGACAGCCACAGCGGCACACCGCTGGAGACCACATAGACCATCACGATGCCGGCCACCATGAACACATCGCCGTGGGCAAAGTTAATGAGGCGCAGGATACCATAGACCATCGTGTAGCCGATGGCGATCAGGGCATACTGTCCACCCACGGAAATGCCGGAGAGGAGATATGGGAAAACTGTGTTCCACATCCTGACAACTCCCTTTCTTATCTGGCCCGGGGGCCATGAAATCAAAAGGCGGCGTCTGCCATCGGCTTTTCGCCAGGCAAACGCCGCAGCTTTTCAGAATACTTCTTATTCGACGGTCTGCTCTGTCACAAACTGCCAGTCGCCGGTGGCGGTGTCCACGGTCTTGACGAACGCGGAGGTGCGGATGGCATCGCCGGTCGCGTCAAAGGCGATCTCGCCGGACACGCCGATGAGGGTGACTGCGGGCAGTGCTGCCATCACGGCCTTGGAGTCGGTGGTGCCGGCTGCCTTGAGGGCCTCGAGGGCAGTGTAGTATCCGTCATAACCCATCACGGACACGGCAGAGATGATGTCGTTGCCGCCGTTGTTGGTCAGCGCTTCGCTGTCGGAGTTCAGCCAGGCCTTGAAGCCTTCATCAAAGGCCGGATTGGCGCCTTCCTGATAGAAGGTGGTGATGATGACCTTCACGTTCGTGCCCTTGGCAGCATTGGCCACCACGTTGGAGTCCAGGGTGTCACCGCCGAGGATCGGGAAGGTGACATTCTGGGCAGCAGCCTGCTGCACGATCTGGGTGGAATAGGCGATGGACACGGGGCTGAAGAACACGTCTGCACCGTACATGGCAGCGTTGTTCAGATAGGAGTTGAAGTCGGAGTTGCCGGTGGGGAAGGTATCATCGATGACCATGCCGCCCAGCTCTACGAAGGCCTGCTTGAAGTAGTTGACCAGACCCACGTCATAGTCGTTGCCCAGCTCTGCAAGGCAGTAGGCCGTGCGGGCGCCCAGGGTCTTGTAGGCATAGTTGGCCAGAACGGTGCCCTGGAAGGGATCCAGGAAGCAGATGCGGAAATAGTGGCTGTTGCCGCTGGTGACCTGGGGATTGGTGCAGGTCAGACCGATGGCGGGGATGCCGGCATCTGCAAAGTACTGGGAACCGGCAATGGACACGCCGGAGCCGTAGGAGCCGAGCACGGCGGACACGCCGGAGGCCACCAGCTGCTGAGCCGCGGAGGGTGCCTTATCGGTGGAGGAACCATTGTCTGCATAGACCAGTTCCACTTTGTATTCCTGGTCGCCGATCACCACAGTGGGAGTCTCCACGTTGGCATACTGGATGCCCAGGGATTCCTGCTTGCCGCCCGCACCGCTGTCGCCGGAGGCAGGTTCATATACGCCGAGTTTCACCACGGGCAGATCCTCTGCCAGTGCGAACACGGGCAGCACCATGGCGAGAACCAGGAGAATGCTCATGAGCTTCTTCATAAGACAAACCTTCTTTCTGCATACGTTATCCAAACATTGAGCTTACTGCCGCCGCAGGGGCGGCCGTATCATGACAGGCTTTTATGCCTGCAACATGTTGGATTCAGTATACTGTGTCCCCTCGCCGAATTGCAAGAAGATGAGGCGGGAGATTCACCGCAAATACACAGAAAGAACAGAAAATGCCCGGTCTGTCCGGCTTTTCACACGATCCGTTTCCATGGCTTGTGCACCTTATTTTGCAGGATTGACCGCATTTTCCTGCAAAATCAGGGCATAGAGCTTCCTGTCATCGGCAAGGTCCCTGATGGAGGCCTTTACGTCTGGCTCTGTTCCCGCGTCCGTGTTCTCCCATGTCCCCTCACTGTTCCCTGTTCCCATGGACCAGACGCAGGAGTACCCGATGGCCGATCCGAACTCGTCCACAAACAGCGCCACCGGGCAGCTGCCACCGCCGCTCTTCTCCCCGATGATCTGGGCGCACCCCTCGATTCTGCAGATGTGTGCCAGGAGATCTGCGCCGGAAAAGGTGCCGGGAGATGTGAGGATCGAAAAATCAAACCTGTCCGCCCACCCGTCCATGCCCTGAAGCGTGAAAGATTCAGCCCGTATGCTACCTGTGAGTGCGTTTTTCATGCTGATGGTGCTCTCACCCTTCATTGCAGCCAGCGCAAAGTACACGGCGTCCGTGTCCCCACCGGGGTTCGCGCTCAGGTCCAGCACCACATGCCGTACATCTCCTCTGTCTGCAAGCGCATTGAGGGAGGTAATGAGAAAGGTGACGGTATCCCGGTCCTCGAGGGCATGGATGTCCGGCTTTCCCTGCCAGTAGAATCTGTCAAAGGTGAATTCATCGATGGTCAGTACAGCCATGTCCAGATAGACATGCAGCTTCTCCCTTTTCGTGCCCCTGGACCTTGCCCAGTTGACCTGGGAGATGGAGGAGAGAATGCTGCCCATGCGTGTCCCCCTCTTCATCTCCTCGGAGGCGCCATACGGATCCGTGCCCCGCGGGCCCTGCAGCATTCTCGTGTGCCCGTCATCGATCCATCGCCACCGAAGGGTCCGCATGCCCGCCAGGTAGGCGGACTCACTGCTTGACAGAAGCTGCCGCAGACACGATTCGTCCTTTTCCCGCAGCCACGCCTCAAACCCCTTTTCTCTCCAGGGAGCATCGAGCCCGTACATGACGTCCAGCCGGAAGAACAGTGCCCTGGCATTTCGCTCGATGGCCTCCGGCGTTCTTCTCATCTTCAGCTGCCTCAGGATCCCCAGTGCTTCCGCTGCCGGCAGGAAGTAGATATCCTGCCCGTCTGTAAACAGCACTTCCCCGTGCTCCTCCATGAAGAGGGCGGACATCACGGTGAGGGGCACATAGATCTTTTCATCCTGTTCTAGCATCTGAAAGCCCCACCGGGAAAGGTCCACCGTCGCCACCCGGTTCTCCGTCTCATATACTGAAGTGGGCCGGATCACGTACTCTGCGGCCTCGGAGATCGGGGCAGAAATATTGAGGCCGTAAAAGGAGACCGTCTGATGTTCCACATCAAACAGGGCATATCCCTTCCTGTCCTCCCTGTATACCTTCCCGTCGCTCACGCGCCAGCTGTCCCTGGGATAGAGCCTGCGCAGAATATCGAGGGGCACATACATTTCCTCTGTCCCGATGACATCCACGTAGATCTCCGGGCCGTGGACGTAGCGCAGCTCGCCCCTTGCCTCACCGAGCACAAGGCACATGAGCAGGGCCAGGCAAAAAAGACACAGGGAAACCGTTGCGGGCCTTCTCAATCGCGATCCCTCCTGACGCCAGACTGGTGCCTACGAAAAAAGCCGGACGTGCCGGCTTATGATTACTTTGTGATCTTCACGGAATGTCTGAACTGCTTATATACGTTGTCCTTGTACTGCTCCTGATAGTCCCGCGGCCAGGTCAGCTCCACAATGTACAGGCGCTTGTTCACGCTCACCGCGTGCACTCGCCCGCCGACCCGGATCCCGTCCCGCGTGGTGGCGGTAAAATCCGCATACACGCCGGTCTTGTCCAGCAGGGTTCTCGTAGCCGTGTTGGTGGGGCTGAAGGTTGCGAACTGGCCCTTCCAGTTGGAGAGGACATTCTTCACTTCCTTGGCAAGCTCACTCTGGGAATAATCGGAATTCACCGTGATGGCGCTCACCGTCAGTGATGCCTGCCAGTCCACACGCAGGTCCGGGTTGGTGATGGTATAGCTGTCCTGCTGGGTGTCATCCTCGAGCCAGCCCGCGGGCGCAGAGAAGCTCAGTCCCTGCCTGGTGGCATCATAGGTGACGAACTCTCCGAAGACGATCGGCGGTGCCGGGGTCGGAGTGGGCTTGTCGATGGGGTCCAGGATCACGGGCGTGGCACCTGCATAGATGCTGTTCACCGTGGGAACAGGTGACGGCTCGGTGAAGACCGTGGCCACGAAGACGGTCTGTGCCGGCGGGACATCCTCCAGTGGCGCGTCATCCATGAGGCCCTCCTCGGAGGCAGGATCATAGTCGCCGCTGTCAAAGTCGATGGTCTCGTCCGCATTTGAGGTCTGCGGCGCCTGTGTCACCTGCGTCACCAGGTTCTGCGTAGGCATGGACGCTGCATCGCCCGCCACCGGAAAGCGCTGATCCTCCTTGGAGGAACAGCTGCTGAAAAGCAGCGCCGCGCACACAAGCAGCAGGAATAAGGTCACGATTTTACTGTATTTTGTCCGTCGCATCAGGAAAACCTCCTTTTCAGCCATGGATGGCCTGAAGCCCTGGATAGCCTGAAATCGGAAATGCTTTGTCTTTCTCAGGAATGCATATTGCGCAGGGGGTGGTACACCCGTCGCCCCTCCAGCGTCGGGATCTTCTCAGAGAACGAGCCTGCCGGCACGCGGTCCTCGATGCCCTTCATCTCGTTCATCTTCGCATCCAGCGTGTCCACCAGGTGGAGAAGCTCCGCCTCAGGGAACATGGGATACCGCACGCTGCCGTACTCGGGAATTCCGTGGTGGGAGAGCATCATGTGCTCCAGCAGCACCACGCACTCGCCGCTGACCCCTGTCTCCCTCGCGGCCTCGCCCACCATCGCCATGCCCCTTGCAAGGTGGCCGACCAGCAGGCCGTCCCGCGTGTAGTCAGAGACATTGCCAAGCTCGTCGCTTTTCATCTCCTCGATCTTGGCAATGTCGTGGAGAATGACGCCGGCAAGCACCAGGTCCCGGTCCAGGAACGTATATACGTCCAGAAGCCCCCTGGCGCTCCTCAGCATGTCCGTCATGTGGTGAAGAAGACCGCTTCGCTCCGCGTGGTGCAGCCGCATGGCGGCCGGATAATAGAGAAGCTCCTCCTGCTTTTTGGAAAGCAGGTTCCGGCAGATCTTTCTGAGGTCCTCGTTTTCAAACCCGTCCACCGTGTCCGTGATCTCCTGCATCATGTCGCCAGGCATCCGCGGCGCAGCGGGGATCAGCGTCCGCACATCGACGGGTTCGCCCTTGTTCACCCTGCGGATGGTATCGATGCGCATCTGGATCCTGCCATTGTATTCCTGCACAAGGCCGGTGACGAACACCACGCTGCCCCCCGCCGGAGGTGCCACTGTGCCGTCCCACTTTTTGCAGTTGATCTCCCCTGTCCTGTCCACCAGGTTCAGGTCCAGGTACTTGCTGCCCTTGGCATTGGTCCGCTGCTCGGCGGAACGGACGAGCAGGTATCCTGAAAACTTCATGTCCGGCCGCAGCGATGCCACTGTCAGCTGCTCCACCCTGATCTCACTTTGATTCTCTTCCTGCGCCTCAAGGCTCAGGACCAGCGTATCCTCCATGGCCTCTCCATTCTTTCACCAAGGTTCATATAGGTCGTCAGAACGCCTTTCCGCCGCCCTTTGCAGGACCCTCCTGGGCAAGGTTTGCATACATGGCATACTGTTCAAGCCATGCAACGTTCACCACGCCCAGCGGGCCGTTTCTCTGTTTTGAGATGATGACCTCACCGACATTTTTGTCCGGGCTCTGGGTATCATAGTAGGCTTCCCTGTGGAGAAACAGCACCACGTCCGCGTCCTGCTCTATGGAGCCGGAATCTCTCAGGTCCGAGAGCACCGGGCGCTTGTCCTGTCTGGTGGTGGCTGCACGGCTCAGCTGCGCGCAGGCGATCAGCGGAATCTTCAGCTCCAGCGCAATGGCCTTGAGCTGGCGCGAGATCTCACTGACCTCCAGTTGCCGGTTCTCGGCCTTGGAGTCTGAGTGCATGAGGCCCAGGTAGTCCACCACCACAAGGTCCAGTCCCCGGTCCATCATAAGGCGTCTGCATCGGCTGCGAAGCTGGGACGGGGTGATGCCGGCCGTGTCGTCGAGATAGCACTTCGCCTCCGACATGGGACCGATGGATCTGGCGATCCTGGACCACTCCTCATCCCGCATGACACCCTGTCTGACGTGCTGCATGTCCACCCTTGCGTCTGCGCACAGCATACGCATCACGATCTGCTCCCGGGGCATTTCGAGGGAGAAGAAGGCCACCGACCTGCCTGCATAGAAAGCCGCGTGGCTCGCAATGCTGATGGCAAAGCTGGTCTTACCCATGGAGGGCCTGGCGCCGATGAGGATCAGTTCGCCTCCGTGAAGACCGGTCAGCAGGTTGTCCAGAAGCTGGAACCCCGTGGGCACGCCCGAGATCTTTCCCTTGAGCTTGTCCAGCTCCTCAATGTAATTGTAGGTGTTGTAGAGCACTTCCTTGATGGATATCAGGCTCTCCCCGCTGGCGCGGCGCATGACGATATCAAAGATCGCCTTTTCCGCCCTGGCCAGTGTCTCCGGCAGCGGGTTCATCTGTCCATAGCAGTCCCGGGATATCTCATCGCATGCCCGGATCAGCTTTCTCAGGGTGCTCTTTTCCTCAACGATGGCAATGTAGGACTTGGCGTTGGATGTCGCCGGCACGTAGGCCGCCAGCTCCATCAGGTAGGTGGTCCCGCCCACGCCCTCCAGCGTGCCCCGATTCGTCAGTTCCTGATTGACCGTGATCAGGTCGATGGATGTGTGGGCCTGAAAGAGCGTGCGCATCGCATCGAAGATCTCACCGTGCGCCGGCTGGTAAAAGTCCTCCTTGGACAGGGCTTCCACAGCCTGAAGCACGGCATTCGAATCCTGAAGCATGGCGCCGAGTACAGACCGCTCAGCTTCCAGAGACTGGGGCGGCAGTGCGCCTCTTCCCTCATCCATGCCCGGCACCTCCTTGGCAAATTAGGTAATAATTAGGTATTGGGAAACTGAATTACTTTTCCATCGGCACAATGTGCACCACCATGCTGGCTGTGATGCCGCTGTAGAGCCACACACTCATGCTGACATCGCCCACCTGCTTGATGGCCTCCGACAGCTCGATCTTTTTCTTGTCCACCTTGATGCCATACTGCTTTTCCAGGGCCTGAGCGATCTCGGCCGTGGTGACAGATCCGTAGAGCCTGCCCTTCTCGCCGCACTTGACAGGCAGGGTCACGCCCTTATCCTTGAGCAGCTTTGCCTTCTCCGTGGCCTCCGCGCGCCGCTCGGCCTCACGTGCGGCCTCCGCAGCCCGCTTGCGCTCCACTTCCTTGAGGGCACCGGGCTTGGCCTCCATGGCCAGCTTCTGGGGGAAGAGAAAATTTCTGGCATAGCCATCAGACACATTGATGATGTCGTCCCGCTTGCCCATGTTCTTTACATCCTGCAGGAGAATCACTTTCATAAGATCTATATTCCTTTCTGAGATACCGCGTCCGGGCCATAAAGAGGATGCCCGGATGCAGAATAATTCTGAATGCTGTATTCACAGACCATGTCTGCACGCCGGAAGGGCAGCGCCCGGCATGCGGTAGTATAGCACGCGCCACACGCTCAGGCAAACACAGACCCCCGGATGAACCGTTCTCTCATTGTACCTTTTCCGCCCTGTCTTGACAAGCCATACCCCGAATCGTATGATGACTTGCGGCTTAGAGGTGACCAGACGATCGCGTGCCCCCGGGCATGAGGAAAGTCCGAGCATCACAGGGCAGGGTGCCGGCTAACGGCCGGTGGAGGCGACTCCAAGGAGAGTGCAACAGAAAGAAACCGCTGGGTGTTTTGCCCAGTAAGGATGGAAAGGCGAGGTAAGAGCTCACCCGCGGCCTGGCGACTTGTCCGCGCTGTAAACCCCACCTGATGCAAGATGCATATGGGAACACATGCAGCTGCCCGCTGCGTTCCTGCAATCGCTTGAGCCTGCGCGGTAACGCCAGGCCTGGATAGATGATCGTCCTCGACAGAACTCGGCTTACGGTCACGCTCCAAGCCTTTATTATGCCCGCGAAGTGCATGTCTGATTTAGGGCATGCAGATCCGCCCGGGCCTTTTTATGATATCCCCGGAGGTGCCAGAATGCAGCGCATACTATCGCTCGCTGTTTGTCTTTCTCTTCTTCTTTTTGCCTTTCCCGCCCTCGGCGATACGGCCATCAGCGTGCAGGTCATCACCGCCGCGCCGTCAGATCTGCCGGAAGCGGAGGAAACGCCCCTTCCCCTCTCGACCTTCACTCCGGAGCCCTCGCCCGTCCCGACGCCGGAGGTGACCCCGGAAAGCAGCGTCGGGGCCACGGTCGTCTCCGCCGTCACGCCGGACCCTTATATGTTCATCATCCGCTATGCTGACCGGGAATCCAACAAGATCGCCATCACCATGGATGACTGCTATGAGATCGACAAGGTTCGCGAGGCGCTGGAGATCTGCAAGCAATACGACGTCCACATGACCTTCTATCCCATCGGGAAGATGCTCCATGAGGAGGACAGGGACCTGTGGGAAGAGATCATTGAGCAGGGCAGCGAGATCGGCACCCACTCCATGTGGCACAATCAGCTGGGCAACATCCAGGGGAACAGGGACCTGATCTATGCCCTCCTCCAGCCCCAGGTTGTCCTGGACAATATCCTGGGCTATCACTACCCCATCCGGACCATCCGCCCGCCCTACGGAAAGATCCAGGATGCCAACGGGAACATCTCCCGCGTGTACAATGCCTGCCGGGCCGTCGGGTTTGATCATGTGGTGAACTGGGACGTCTCCCAGACCACGCCCGAACTCTGCGTGCCCCGCGTCCAGAACGGCTCCATCCTTCTCTTCCACGCAAGGTATCAGGATGTGTACTGCATCCGCACCATCGTGCCGCAGCTGCTGGAAAAGGGCTTCGAGCTTGTGACCGTGACCGATCTTCTCGGCATGGGGTCTGTGGCGACGTCCTCGGACCTGTTCGTCCTGGACTATTCAAAGTATCTGAAGTAACAAAAACGAGGCCTCATGGCCTCGTTTTCCTTATTCCGCCGTGTCGATCTGGCGTCCGAAGGCATCGTAGAGGTAAAACAGGTCGTCCTTGGAGGGATGAATCACCTTTTTCTCGTCCCACTGAATGATGATCGCTTCTTCCTGAGGCAGTCTGCCTGTGTCCGTATCGAGGCACACCATGCGAAGCGCCCCCTCAGCCGGAATCACGGTGCCCTCTTCAAAAAAGAACATCTCCCCGCCCTTGTCACTCACAAGGTACCAGCCCCCGAGGTCCACCTCCGTGTCCGAAAGGTTTCGGATGAGGAGCGTGTCCTGCTTTGCATCCTTTTCTGCGATCTCCACCTGCTGCCTCTCGGGCAAATCAGGGTAGCTTACATACTGCATGGTGGCTTCCTGTTCATACAGGTTCACCATGACCCCGCCCTCGGCGTACTGCGTCACGCCGACCGTCGCCCCGATGCTCTTGAGCAGCTTCAGGACCCGCTTGGCGGGTGTGTCCTTCTCCTCCTCGGTGTTCGTGGAGATGACGGCCAGCTGGGGCTGGATGCGTTGGATCAGCGCTTCCCCCGTGGCGTCCGATTCCCCGTGATTCCCCACCTTGAGGACGGTCACGGGTGACAGTATGCCCGCATCGAGAAGCGTCTGCTCCTCCGGGAACTCCATGTCGCCGGCCAGCAGGATGCTGCCGCCCTCGCCCGTTACCTCCAGCACCACGGAGTTGCAGTTTTCCTTGTCGTTGTATTCCAGCGGGCCCAGCACCTTCAGCTGGTAGTCCCCGAAGGGCAGCTCCATGCCGCCCTGAAGAAATTCAGCCTCCTGGCCGCGCGATTTTGCCGCCACCACCACCGGGTGTTTCTTCTCTTTGACATCCGCAAAGAAGGCGGATGTGTACCAGTGGTCCACCTGAATGTCACTGTCTGCCAGCAGCGGCACGCCGCCGATGTGATCCTTGTCCGTGTGGGTCACAATGACGCCGCGCAAAGTCTTCACCTCAAACAGGTCCAGCGCATATCGCACGGCGCCCCAGGTCCTGTCCCTGCCTGTATCCACCAGGTAGGTGTCCTCCCCTGCATGCAGCAGGATCGCATCCGCCTTCCCCACGTTGATCGCATACATGGAAATCCCCTCCGGCCAGTCTTCGGCGTGTGCTGCCGCACCTGCGCCGAGCACGGAGAGAAGGGTCAGGCACAGGGCCGCAAGGAAGCGTCTTTTCATCATCTTCACCCCCAGTATTCATTCCAAGAATTCCATCCACAAAACAAAGGAGACGGTCGTATGGAAGCACATGCCCAATCCCCTCACCCCATGGAGCTCGCCCTCGAGGAGGCGCGAAAGGCCCTTTCGCGGGGCGAGGTGCCCGTGGGCGCCGTCCTCATGCATGACGGCCAGGTCATCGCCAGCGCCGGCAATGAGCGGGAGGCGTCCTGCGATCCCACGGCCCACGCGGAGATCCTGTGCCTGCAGAGAGGCGCAAGGAAGCTTGGGCGGTGGCACCTCGAGGACTGCCAGCTCTACGTCACCCTCGAGCCCTGCCCCATGTGCGCGGGTGCCCTCGGCCTGGCAAGACTGGGCCATGTCGTCTACGGCGCCCCGGACATCCAGAAAGGCTGCTGCGGCTCCGTCTACGATCTTCTCTATGACAGGAAGCTCCGCACATGCACCTCCTGGCAGGGCGGAGAGATGGAGCAGGCGTGCAGAGCACTCCTGGACGGCTTTTTCGCCATGCGGCGACAGGGCATCAGGCGCGAATCATCTCAAGAAGCAGATTCGTGACCGTCTCCGTATCCTCCTCCGTCCCGATGGTCACCCGCAGGTAGGGGGACAGGCCCGGGGCAGCAAAGTGCCGCACGAGGACGCCCTGATCCCGGAGCTTTTTCTGCACGGGTGCCGCATCCTCCCTGCCTGCCCGGACAAAGAGAAAGTTGGTCTGACTGTCCAGCACCTCGATCCCGGCCTCTCTCAGGCGACGGATGGCACGGTCCCTGGATGTGCAGATCCTTTTGACACTCTCCTCCAGCCACGCTTCATCCCGCACGGCAGCTGCCGCAGCCGCCTGTGCCAGCCTGTCCACCGGGTAACTGTTGAAGGAGTCGCGGACCTTTCGGAGGGACTGGATCAGCCCCTCATCCCCGATGGCGTAGCCCACGCGCATGCCGGCCAGGGCATGGCTCTTGGAGAAGGTCCGGACGATGAGCAGATTATCATATTCCTTCAGGAGTTCCTGCGCATTTTCCCTTGCAAAGGCCGCGTACGCCTCATCCACCAGGAGGATCTCTCCAAGGCTCTTTGCGTGCTCGCAGAGCCTGCGGATCTCCTCCAGCCCAAGGCCCAGGCTGGTCGGAGCGTTGGGGTTGGCCAGGACGATCGGGCCGTCCCGCATGAGGCCGTCCACGTCCACCCGGAAGCCGTCCAGCATGGGGACCGCGGTGAGAACTGCCCCGAAGAGGTTTGCATACACGGGGTAAAAGGAGTAGCCGATGGAGGGCGTATAGGTTTTCTTCCCGGAGAAGAAGGCGGCAAAGGAGAAGGCCAGGACCTCGTCCGAGCCGTTCCCGCAGAAGACCTGCTCCGGTGCCACATGCACTGCCTCTGAGATGGCCTCCCGCAGCGCCGTGCTCTCCATGTCCGGGTACAGGCGAAGGTTTGGAACCTCCGCTTCCACGGCCTTCAGGACGCTCTCCGGCGCCTGGTAAGGGTTTTCATTGGTGTTGAGCTTGATCAGCTTCTGCTCCTTTGGCTGCTCGCCCGCCACATACGGAACGAGTCGCCGGGCAAGACTGCTCTCATAGGACATGCTGCACCCTCCTCACAGGGATTCCTTCATCTCGAAGATAGGCTTTCAGCTCCGGGATCGGCAGGATTCTGTCGTGAAAGAGCGTGGCCGCGAGCGCGGCATCTGCGCACCCTTTGGTGAAGGCGTCCCGGAAGTGCGCCTTCTCCCCCGCCCCGCCGCTGGCAATCACCGGGACCGGCACGGCCTGTGCAATGGCCTTCGTGACGCTCAGGTCAAAGCCGCCCCTTACGCCATCCGTGTCCATGCTGGTCAGGAGGATCTCGCCGGCACCGCGCCGAACGCCCTCCATCGCCCACTCGATGGCATCCAGGCCAGTATTGACCCTTCCTCCGTGGATGTACACATCCCAGCCGCCGTCCCTTGATTTCACATCCATGGCCAGCACAATGCACTGGCTCCCGAAGCGAAGGGCGCCCTCCTCGATGAGGTCCGGGTTCTTGACCGCGGCTGAGTTCAGACTGATCTTGTCGGCCCCGAGGCGCAGGATGTCCCGGATCTGCTGCACATCTGAGATGCCGCCGCCCACGGTGAAGGGGATAAAGACCGTCTCCGCCACGCGGCTGACCACGTCCAGCATGGTTCCCCGGCCCTCGTGGCTCGCGTTGATATCCAGGAGGACCAGCTCATCTGCACCCTCCTCGTTGTAGCGCTGGGCCGCCTCCACCGGGTCTCCGGCGTCCCGGATGCCGACAAACTGTACGCCCTTGACAACCCGCCCGTCCCGAATGTCCAGGCAGGGAATGATCCGCTTGTTCAGCATCCCTTTATACCTCCATCTGCGCAAATCGCCGGAGCATCCTGAGTCCCATCTCCCCGCTCTTCTCCGGGTGGAACTGCGTGGCGCAGACTCTCCCCCGCTCACAGGCGGCGGTAAAGACCTGGCCGTAGTCGCACGTGGCGGTGGTAAAATCATTCACCTGAAGGGCTGCATAGGAATGGACGAAATAGACGTCCGGATCCTCATTTCCCCGAAAGAGCAGACAGTCCCTCGTCTTCAGGCTCTGCCAGCCCATGTGGGGGATTTTCAGGCCTTCCTTCTTCGGCAGCGGCGAGATCATGCCCGGGAACAGTCCCAGTCCGTCAAAATGCCCGTTTTCCTCAGAATGCTGGAACATCAGCTGCATCCCGAGGCAGATGCCCAGCACCGGACGCTCGTCATGCACAGCTTCGAGAAGCGCCTGGTCCATGCCGCTGCTCTTCAGGCGCGAGATGGCCTCCTCGAAGGCACCCACGCCCGGCAGAATCACATGAGAAGCTTTTGAAATGACCTCCGGGTCCTCTGAGATGCACGCTTCATATCCCAGAAACTCAAAGGCCTTCTGCACACTTCGAAGGTTCCCCATGCCGTAGTCGATGATGGTGATCATTCACTCATCCCATTCTTTTCATGTCTTTATCGTTGTCACGCGTAAAAGCGTTTTGCATATGCGTCTCTGCCATGGAAAGCCATGGCAGAGACGCTTTGTTTTACCTGTAGAGAATGTCCGAGCGCTTGGGGCCGTTGGACACCATATGGATCGGCACACCGCAGGTGGACTCGATGAAGTCCACATACTTTTTGCAGTTTTCCGGCAGATCCTCATACCTCTTCACGTCCCGGATATCCTGCTTCCAGCCGGGCAGTGTATCGAGAACGGGCTTGCAGTGCATGAGCACGGGGGTGGCCGGGAAGTTCCGGATGATCTCGCCCTCTTTTGTCTCATAGCCCACGCACACGGGGATCTCATCGAGGTATCCCAGCACGTCCAGGTTGGTCAGCACCACCTCGGTCGCGCCCTGGACCATGACGCCGTAGCGGGTGGCGACGGCATCGAACCAGCCCACGGATCTCGGCCGCCCGGTGGTGGCGCCGTATTCGCCCTTGTCACCGCCGCGGTCACGCAGTTCCTTGGCCGCATCTCCGAAGATTTCGCTCACAAAGGGGCCCGCGCCGACGGCGCTGGAGTAGGCCTTGGTGACGGCATAGATCTTCTTGAGGCTCATGGGGCTGACCCCCGCGCCGATGCACCCGAAGCCCGCCAGGGGCGAGGAGGACGTGGTATAGGGATAGATGCCGTGATCGGGGTCGCGCAGGGTACCCAGCTGGCCCTCCAGCAATATGACCTTCCCCGCCCGGTCCGCCTCGTGGAGAAAGAGCGTCGTGTCCGCCACCATGGGGCGGATCGTCTCGGCCAGGCCCTGAAGATATGCGACCATCTTCTCAAGATCCACGGGCTCCTTGTGATAGAGGTGCTCAAGGAGCGCGTTCTTTTTGACCAGGGCGATTTCCAGCCTCTCCCGCAGAATCTCCTCATCGTAGAGCTGGCAGACCTGAAGGCCGGTCTTTGCGTACTTGTCGGAATAGAAGGGGGCAATGCCGGACTTGGTGGACCCGAAGGACTGCTTGCCCAGACGCTCCTCCTCAAACTTGTCAAAATCCACATGATAGGGCAGCAGGACCTGCGCCCTGTCAGAAATCATGAGACGGGGGGATGGGACACCGCCCGCCTCGAGCTGGTCGAGTTCCCTGAGCAGTGCTTCGACGTTCAGCGCCACGCCGGGGCCGATCACGTTCACCACATCCTGGTGAAACACGCCCGAGGGCAGAAGATGCAGTGAAAACCGTCCAAAATCATTGATAATCGTATGCCCTGCATTGGCACCGCCCTGAAAGCGGACCACCACATCGCTCTTTTCCGCGAGAAGGTCGGTGACCTTCCCTTTTCCTTCATCGCCCCAATTGGCGCCTACCACAGCCTGGACCATCTGGGCCAGTCCTCCTCACATCGTTGAAATCGATTTTCCTGCCTGCCGTGCCTGCACGCAGACAGATCAAAACGGCACAGCCCCTTTTTGAGGCTGTGCCCTGCAGGCGACACATACGTTCACCCGGGCGGGCAGGCAGATTATACCGCAAACCCGCAAAGATGTACAATCATCTGAAAAGAAGGCCCGTTTCCTGGACGCGCTCAGGCTTCCCGGATGATGTGCCTTGGCAGACCGCCGATGTAGATGGGCGTCAGCTCCGCCTGGATGAGCGGCTTTGCGTAGGCGATGAAGGCCGACGTCATGTCCGTCTTGTAACTGTTGACCCACTCGGAGGGCACCTTGCGCTCCCGGTTGATCACCTCCGCCACGTCCACCATCTCGGTGGCGCAGATGTACGGATCATCCGAGGTGCGAAGGGTGGCCACCATTTCCCCTGTGTGGCCGTCAAAGCCGGCCCGCACGGCGGCGCCGCCCAACTGGTACGCCTCTGTGATGTCCACGCGGCTGGTCAGATGACCGGCGCAGCGCTGGAGCGTCGAGAGCTCGATGGCCCGGGTCTTGACCTGCAGCTGCTCACGGACGATTCTGCAAAGATACTGTGCGGTGCCGCTCAGGTCCATGTGGCCGAAGGCATCCACCAGCTTTTCCTCGCCCGACAGCTCGCACACATACTGCCCGTCGGACGTGCGCACGCCCTCGCTCACGGCCACCACGATGCTCTTCTTGCTCTCCATCATCGTCTTCACCTTGGCGATGAAGCGGTCCGGGTGGAAGGGCAGCTCCGGCAGGCAGATGAGGTCCACGCCCTCGCAGTCATCGCCCCGGGCCAGCGCCGCCGCGGCCGTCAGCCAGCCGGTATTGCGGCCCATCACCTGCACGATGGTCACCATGGGCATGTCGTACACCGCCGCATCCCGTATGATCTCCTTCATGGTCACGGCCACATACTTTGCGGCGGATCCATAGCCCGCCGTGTGGTCCGTGAGGGCCACATCATTGTCCACCGTCATGGGCACGCAGATGAAGCGGACCTCACTGTGGATCTGCCGGCCATAGGCAGACAGCTTCCTCACCGTATCGATGGCGTCCGTGCCGCCGACCATCAGGAAGATCCCTATGTTCAGCCGCTCCAGCTCGGAGAAAATCTTCTGGTAGCTCTCCGGGGCCTCATAGGTCTCCGGCAGCATGTACCTGCACGAGCCCAGATAGCTGGAGGGAGTACGCTTCAGCAGTTCAATGTCCATTGCGGAGGACAGTTCGTCCTCCAGCTCGATGACCTTTCCCTCCAGGAGCCCCTGGATCCCGTTGGCCATGCCGTAGACATGTTCGCAGTTCATCTTCAGCGCGGTCTCAAGGATGCCTGCCAGGGAGGCGTTTGCCACGCTGGTGGGTCCCCCGCACTGGCCGACAAGCACATTTTTTTCCATAGAAATCAAACCTTTCTCCATATCGTCTGAATGCCCGACGCGGGCACAGATGGGTTTATGATGTTTTACGTGACTGCAAGACCGATGGGTGCAGTCTATCATGTTCTCCGGGATTTGTACAGTCTGCCCTGCATAAGCCCGGCAGAGCCTTGACGAAGGAATTCGTTTTTCCAATAATGGACCAAAAACCATACATGCTTGAGAGGAACACGCCATGGAGCAGCTCAGTTTTCTGGATGCGCCGGATGACCGTCCGGCCTCCTCCCCGCTCGCAGACCGCCTGCGGCCAAAGACCCTGGACGAATATGTCGGCCAGGAGCATCTGGTGGCAAAGGGGCATATGCTCAGAAACCTTCTGGACAGAGGACAGCTTTCGTCCATGATCTTCTGGGGCCCGCCCGGGGTGGGGAAAACCACCCTGGCGAGGATCATTGCCAGCCACGCGAAAGCCGAGTTTGTGGAGTTCAGTGCGGTGACCAGCGGCATCCGCGAGGTCCGGGAGGTGATGGCACGGGCCGAGGAGGTGCGCAGGCACGGCCAGCGGACCATCCTCTTCTGTGATGAGATTCACCGCTTCAACAAGGCCCAGCAGGACGCCTTTCTGCCCTATGTGGAGAAGGGGAGCATCATCCTCATCGGTGCCACCACCGAGAACCCCTCCTTTGAGATCAACGCGGCCCTCCTGTCCCGCTGCCGGGTCTTCATCTTAAAGGCCCTGGAGGAGGGAGACCTTCTGCGCCTTCTCCGCCATGCCCTCCAGAGCCCCAGCGGCTTTGGGGACATGAGCATCACCGTCACGGATGCGCAGCTCTCCCAGATCGCCCGCTTTTCAAACGGCGATGCACGCTCGGCCCTGAGCACCCTGGAGATGGCCGTGCTCAACAGTCCCGTTGACGGGGAGGGCCAGATTCAGCTGTCCGACCGTGTCCTTGCAGACTGCATGAACCGGCGCTCGCTCCTCTACGACAAAAGCGGCGAAGAGCACTACAACATGATCTCCGCCCTCCATAAATCCATGCGCAATTCGGATCCGGACGCCGCCGTCTACTGGATGTACCGGATGCTGGACGGCGGCGAGGACCCAAAGTATATCGCCCGCCGCCTGATCCGCTTCGCCTCCGAGGATGTCGGCATGGCGGACAGCCATGCCCTGCCCCTGGCCGTGTCCGTCTTCCAAGCTTGCCATGACCTCGGCATGCCGGAGTGCGATGTGCATCTCGCCCACTGCGTGGTGTACCTCTCTATGGCACCGAAGTCCAATGCCCTCTATGTGGCCGTCCAGGAGGCGCGGGAGGACATCCGCTCGAGCCCCGCGGAGCCCGTTCCCCTGCACCTGAGAAACGCCCCCACGGCCCTCATGGCTGAGCTCGACTACGGAAAAGGCTACCAGTATGCCCACGACTATGCAGAGAAGCTGACGCCCATGACCTGTCTCCCGGATACCCTCCGGGAGCGCCGGTACTACCGTCCCGGGGAGCAGGGAGAAGAAGGGGGAGTGAAGGACCGGTTACAGGACATTCTGTCATGGAAGGAAGCACACCGCGGGACCTGATCACTGAGGAATCCTGCTGTCCATCCACCGGAGGAGATCCAGGTAGACCTCCCCGCGGTCGGTCTCATTGAGGATCTCGTGCCTGTCTCCCTGAAACAGCTTCATGGACAGGTCCCGGATCCCCGCTGCCCGGAACACCTCGTACACCTTTTTCACGCCCTCACCCATGTCGCCCACCGGGTCGTCCGTGCCGGAGACCAGATATATGGGCAGATCCTTCGGCATCTTGGCCACATTCTCAGCCTGCCCGTCATAGTAGACAGCGTCAAACAAGGCAAGATAGCCGTTGAGGGTAAAGGTGAAGGTGCAGAAGGGATCCTGATAGTACTTCCTCACGATCTCCACGTCCTTGGTCAGCCAGCTGTTTTCCGGCTTTGTGCCGTCGAGGTTGAACTTCGTGTATGGGCCTGAGCCCGTGGAGAGGGAGCTGACCAGACGGCTTCTATGGTGCCAGCCGCGGAAGGCGGCCAGGCAGCGGGTGATCGCACGCGCCGCATGGATCGCAGGACCCGTGATCTGGCCGGTGCCCATCACGATGGCCCCCGAAAGTCCGCTGCCGTATTCGCACAGATACCGCCTGAGAAGGTAGGAGCCCATGGAGTGGCCCAGCATGAAATACGGCACGTCCGGATGCTGCTCCTGCAGCATCTCCCTCAGCCCCTGAATGTCCCGGACCATGAGCTCCGCAGGATTTTCGCCCATGTAGCCGAGCTCCTCCGCGCTCCTTGCCGTGTGTCCATGCCCCAATTGGTCCTGGCCTGCGACGAGAAAGCCCTTTTCCGCGAGAAAACGCGCAAAATCTGCATAGCGGCCGATATACTCCTGCATGCCGTGGGTGATCTGCAAAATCGCCCGCGGCCGCTCTGTCTCTGATTTCCACACTTCCGTGTGCATCTGCGTGTGCCCGTCTGAGGACAGGTAGTGCACGATGTCATGGCAAACGTTTCCGTTTGCAGATTGTCCGTTTTTCATATCTCTGACTCCTTTCGTCGCAGGGGGGATATCACTGCTGACTGTTCATGCGCCGCAGTTTCTGCTATACTTTTTCCATCCGATGTGCAAAAAAACATATGATCAGGAGGTTTTCCCATGATCCACCAGAATCCTCTCCTGGCCGGGCAGAGCGGCAAGAAGTTCATCACCATGGGTGAAATCATGCTGCGCCTCACCCCGCCAAACTATGGCAAGATCCGCATGGCCACAGAGTTCGAGGCCTCCTACGGCGGGAGCGAGGCGAACATCGCCCTGTCCCTTGCAAACCTCGGCGTGGACAGCACCTTCTTCTCCGTGGTACCGAACAACTCCCTCGGAAAGAGTGCAGTACGGTGGCTTCGCTCCAACGATGTGCACTGTACGCCTGTCATCCTTTCCACCCCGGAGGAGACACCCACCCATCGCCTGGGCTCCTACTATCTGGAGACCGGCTACGGCATCCGCGCAAGCCAGGTGATCTATGACCGGAAGCACTCGGCCATCACGGAATACGACTTTTCGAACGTGGACCTGGATGCGCTTCTGGACGGGTTTGACTGGCTGCACCTGAGCGGCATCACGCCGGCCCTTGCCCCCAACTGCCGGGAGCTGACCATCGCCATGCTCAAAAAGGCGCACGAGAAGGGGCTCACGGTGTCCTTTGACGGAAACTTCCGCTCCTCTCTGTGGACATGGGAGGAAGCGAGGGATTTCTGCACAGAGTGCCTGCCCTATGTCAACATTCTCCTCGGCATCGAGCCCTATCACCTGTGGCGGGACGAGAACAACCATGCAGCCGGGGACGTGAAAGACGGCGTCCCGCTCCAGCCCAGCTACGAGCAGCAGGATGAGATCTTCCAGGCCTTCATTGAGCGCTATCCCAACCTCACCTGCATCGCCCGCCACGTGCGCTATGCGCATTCCGGTTCCGAGAACAGTCTCAAGGCGTTCATGTACTATGACGGCCATACCTTTGAGAGCAAGCTGTTCACCTTCACTATTCTCGACCGCGTGGGCGGCGGCGATGCCTTTGCCTCCGGCCTCATCTACGCCATGATCCAGGGCTATAAGGCCATGGACATGCTGAACTTCGCGGTGGCCGCCTCTGCCCTGAAGCATACCATCCACGGCGATGCCAACATCACCGACAATGTGCAGATGATCCGTAACCTGATGAACATGTCCTACGACATCAAGCGCTGAAGCGCTTTCTGCCGAGTCCCCGGGATACCTTGCCTGGTATCCCGGGGATTTTTCGGCCCCGCCCGTTTTGTTTCATGAGCGGCACAGCACTCAGGGCGTCACTCATATCCGCGCCTTCAGTACAAGCACCCAGTCCGTGTCTCCTGCTCTTTTCGGAAAGCGGTACCTGCCGTCCGAAGTGGCCGCAGTCCGAACGATGTCACCGCTGGCAGGGTCGAAAAAGCAGGCTGAGACTGGCGTAAATGGCAGAGATCCAAATTGAATCTCTGTTCCGGGATAACTGTAGGCGAGAATAGCATCGTCGCTCGCAAGCACCGGCACATAGGTGTCCTCCTCCCCGTTTTCCAGGAGGAGATCCGGCCTCGGTACGCCCTCTTCAAAATGGCATTTTTCCAGAAGCTCCCGTGCAAACCGCATCTGCCCGGCCCCCGGCGCCATCAGTGCCTCCTGCCAGGTTTCCCGGACACCGTAGCTCCCCTCATCTCCCTTGCGGTAGAACTGCATGGTCGCATTGTGCCCATAGGTAAAGCCCGCAGCACCGGAGAGGAGAGACCACCAGCAGTAGCGCCGCACCTCCCGCGCTGTCCAGTATGGCCTTAAAGGGTCATGGAGCCCGTGCGGGATACCCTCATAGGAGGGCTCGCCGTCGAGGGTCGGCTTGTCGTCCCAGGCGCGATCCCGCTCCACGTACTTCCAGTTTTCCTCCCCGAACCACTCCTCCTCCGGCACCGGGTTGTCATCCCATGCGCCGAGGGTGCGCTGGCTGCGGTCCCTGTGGCCCGACTGGAACATATGAAAGTCGAGCCAGGCTTCTCCCCGAAACCACAGGGAGGAGGAACACCGCCCGAAGGGATGGTAGCCCACCAGCTGATTCGGACTGTGCGCCTTCAGGTACCTGCCCATGGTCCTGTAGAGCTGCGGATTCACGCTCCCGCGGATATCCCCGCCCAGGATGTAGATCACGTGATCGTAGCTGGAAAAGCGCGAGACGATGTGGCGAAGATAGGCAGTGCAGTTTTCCGTGTTCAGCGCTCCGCTCTGCACGAGTGTGCCCCATGAGAGGACGAGGCCCATGTGCAGTCCGAGGCGTCCCGCCTCCTTCACCACCTCCTCCACCCGGTCCCAATAGCCCTGGCCGTCCCGGTCCATGCTGGGCCTGGCAAAGTCGTTATCTTGAAGGGCGGTCCGGCCTGCGTCCTCGCAGAGATGGTAGTCCCTGTGGTGAACAAGGGTCGCATGAATCACGTTGAATCCCTGCGCCGCCCGCGTCTCCAGGTACCTTTTCGTTTCCTCCAACGTGAGCTTTGAAAACAGCAGCCAGGCGGTATCCGCCAGATAGAAAAACGGTTTTCCGTTCAGCTCAAAATGCCGTCCCTTCACCTTCAGCATGCGCACGCCTCCTCCTAATGGGTCGATCGGACCGGACACTCGAGCAGGTCACATCAGAGAATACTCTGCGTCATTTGTGAGCACGAGCTCTGTCCGCACCTCGCCCGCCTCCGGCACCACCCGGTAACCGTCCAGCACCAGCTCCTTCACGTGCCGTGCCCACAGGCCATATCCGGGCGCAGGGCCAAGGTCGTCGATCATGTGGGCATCGGGATACACGCCCCGAAGGTCCGAAATATCCCTCTCATCGATTGCCTGGCCCCGGAAGGCCAGGCTCTGGACCCTGATGTCCCGCAGGACAATCTTCTCCATGCACTTTTCCGGGATACCCAGCATGTAGGAGCCCCTGGGGCCCGTCTCTACAGCGCGGACGTGCTCGATCAGGACCCGGCGGAGTGTCCCGGGACCCGGTTTTGTCTCCCCCGGCTGCACCCGTCCCCGGTCCTCGAGGCGGAAAAAGAAGGGGCTCCAGACCCGTATCATCTCAAGATCGTGCAGAGAAATATCCTCCACCGTCCCGCCGTCCATCATCTCCAGGGAGATACCGCTGTCTGCCCAGGGGTGCTTGAGGCCGCTCGGATCCTCGAGGAGCCCTCCGATGGTGCATTTCCGCACCTCGATGCGGGAAAAGTCCCCCTGGGTGTCCGTCCCGATCTTTACGGCGTTGCATGCAGACAGAAGCTCGCAGTCCTCCACCAGCACATCGGACATCTTCGCCTGAGCTGCCCCCTTGAAGCACAGGGCATCGTCCCCCGAATGGATGCTGCAGTGGCGGACGATCACGCGCCGGCATCCGTCGATGTCGATGCCGTCGTTGTTGTAGTTGGCATGGTTTCGCACCGTCAGATGTTCCACCAGCACATCCTCGCAGTTCAGATAGTTCTGCATCCAGCAGGCGCTGTTGCGGAGCAGCAGCCCCTTCACCACCACGCCCCTGCAGTCGATCAGCCGCAGGCCAAACGGCCGTCCCGGGGTGCCCTGCGCCGTCTCCGCGCCAGGGAAGTGGTCCTGCGTCCCCTGAAAATCGATCTCCCCGTCCCCGCAAAGGCCAATCCAGTCACAGTCCTCCGCCACGATCAGCGACTGGTGCATTCCCATGCTGGTGTCCTGCACCGTCCGGCGCCTGGCCACATGCTCCGGGTAGTCCTGAAGGTCCGTGGACCCGAGGAGTCTTGCGCCGCGCTCGATCCGAAGGACCACGCCGCTTTTCAGTGAGATGGTCCCACTGAGATAATCCCCTCGGGACAGGACCACGGTGCCGCCGCCATCTGAAGAGAGGGTATCCACAGCTTTCTGGATCGCATGTGTGGCCAGGCCGCCCGTATATCCCATGTCTTCCGGTGTCAGGCACCGCGCGCCGGAGCGTGCAAGGAAGGCACCCGCCTCCCCGGTCAGCGTCTTCTGCCACCCGGCGGGAAAGGGCTTCTCCAGCGCTTTCGCCCATTCCGGCAGTGTATCCTCAGCCCTCACCTTCAGTCGTCCATTGCACTCTGCCAGCGGGATCAGAACGGGATGCTCCTTCAGGTGCTCATTCGGGGAATGGATGGTCAGAAGAAGATGTCCTTCCCGGTCTTTGAGCACCATCCCGTGCCCGCCGTCCTTCCAGAACAGCGGCTCCTCCTGAACCCATGGGCCCTGAATCTCCCCGCTCAGGGACCTGGCCACCGCCTCGGTGTAACCTTCGCTTGAAAAGCTGGCCCACAGAAGCAGCAGGGTACCGTCCGCGCACCGATACATGAAGGGGCCGTCCGTCACGTATCCGTCCATGCCGGAGGAGTGATGCTTTGCCTCGCACCACTTTGCGCTTGACGCATGGAAGAGGAGAAAGGGTTCTCCCTCCGCCCGCTTCAGGTCCCGGCTCATTTTCACCGCACAGATCTCCCCGTCCCCCACCTGCACCCATTCATGGCAGAACACGAGATAGGGCTGGCCCTGGGCATCCACATACAGCGTGCCGTCCAGACACTCCCAGTCCCCGGGCGTCACGCAGCCGTCCGAATGGGGATGAAACGGCCCCATGGGGGACGTGCTTTTCAGGATGGCCGTACCGCGGTGAATCCCTTCTTTTTTGAACGAGGCGAACATGTAAAAGTTTCCCTCAAAGACGTGAACCTCCGGTGCCCAGAAATTGCGGTCTGCCCAGAAGTCATCCGGCGCATGGAAGCATTCATTGGGTCCGCTCCACGCCTCCATGTCTTCACTCACATACACATCGAACCCGTCCGCTGCGCCCCAGCAGGTGGGTCCGCGGGTGCCATAGAGATAATATACCCCGCCTGAAAGCAAAAGGAAGGGATCCCGAATGTTGATCTCAGAGAGCTTCATCTGTTTCCTCCTGTCATGTTTTGGCGCTTCATTTGTAACCATTATACCTGCAGTACATGTGCTTTTCAAAGGGCCTGCACTTTCTGTGGTTTTCTTTTCCGCTCATTTGCCCGAAGGCCACGTGCATGCTATACTGTGCCCCGAGCGAAAGAAAGCAGGAGGGATGAGATATGTGGAGAGACAGGATAAACCGGCTTTTCGGAAAGCCGGCAGGCGGCAGCCCATCTTCTGCGCCCTCCCCCGGGCCCTCCCCGGATTTTTATGTCGTCTCCCTGGATCCGCAGAACCCTTTTCGCCGCTTTCATCCGTCCGATGTACCCACCATGCGTATGCCGGGGGATGTAAGGATCGGGGCAGAATTCTGCCTCATGCTGGGTATCTTCCTTGTGCGCCACTCTTCTCTGATCTATCTGATCCCCTATCCGCTGGTTTCGCCGCTGTTCTTTTTGAACGTGTGGCTGCTGTACAGGGTCTACCGGGCCTTTTTCTGGCGTTTTGCCTTCCCGCAGTACTTCCGGGAGGTGGAGAAGATCAATCAAGACCTGCAGGAGCGCTGCTGCCGTGACTATTTCTCGCTCTCCTACCAGGAGATCCCGCGCTTTGGACAGATGCTGTTCTACAGGGGGAGCCTGTACAATATGCTCCTGCTCAAGACCTGGTACCTTGAAGAGCGCAGGGCGGGCCGCCTGCACACATCCATCCGGGAGATGGTGAAGATGCACCCCACCTGGAACGCGGTGACGGAGCTGATCTTTCCCTGTCGGCTCCAGTCAAGGTTCTGATACGAAAAATCCATGAAATCCGGAGATGATGCACTTTGCCGACCCTCTTTATCACCTCATCCCCCTGTGCCCCGGCGCCGGACGCCAAGTTGCCCTTCGTCTTCTGGGAGGGCAACGGTTTTGCAGAGCTTTTCATCCGCTCCCTTCCGCCGCATCCGAGGGTCTTCATGGTGGCTGCCTATCCGGATGCGCACGAACACAACGACCGGATGACCGCAGACTTTCAGGCGGCCCTCACCCATCACGGGCGGACACCGGAGTGGATGATCATGGTGGATGACAGAAACGCCGGGCAGATGGTGCCCCGCCTTCCCTCCGTGGATCTTCTGATCCTCTCCGGGGGGCATGTCCCCACCCAGAACCGCTTCTTCCACGAGTGCGGCCTCGTATCGGCTGCCGCCTCGCTCCGGGAGGATGCTGTGGTCATGGGGATCTCCGCAGGCTCCATGAACATGGCAGATACCGTCTACATCCAGCCGGAGGAAAAGGGCGAGGCCGTGGATCCTTCGTTCCGGCGGTGGGGCAGGGGCCTTGGCCTCACCCCCTTCCAGATCCTCCCCCATCTGCAGAATGTCCGCAACGATATCCTCGATGGGCTGAGGCTCTTTGAGGACATCACCTTCCACGACAGCATCGGTCATACCTTCTATGCCCTGCCGGACAGGAGTTTCCTCTACGCACACGCTGGCATAACCACGCTCTGCGGCGAGGGATGGACCATCTCGGACGGGATCATGACAAAGGTGACATCAGGCGGGGAGCACCTCACTCTTCGCGCGTAAGCAAAAAGCAGCCATATGGCTGCTTTTTTTGTGCCGGCTCATTCAAAGCGCATGGTCTCATGGATATGGATGCCTGAATCATTCTGGATCTTTTTCATGATCCGATCTTTGTCCTCCCCCTCTGCCAGGCATGGCTGATAGCTGTTGATCCCCTCTTCTGCCCGGTTTGAGGTCAGCACAGGCATCAGGTGCAGCTCCATACTGCTCAGTTCCTTGCCCACCATCTCAAGGTCCACCCCGAGGAGCAGGCCGTCAAACGTCTGAAGGTCGATGGTGCCGCCAAACATCAGGTTGCCAAGACTCCAGACCACCACCGTGTCGTCAATTTTGTCGATGCCCTGCACCACATGCGGGTGCCCGCCGATCACAAGGTCTGCCCCGGCATCGGCTGCCGCCTTCGCCATCTCCAATTGAAGGTCATTGTGCTTTTCATTGTACTCCTCCCCCCAGTGGCAGGTGTAGATGATGACCTCGGCCCCTTCCTCCCGCATCTCGCGGATTTCCCTGGACATCAGCGACTTATCCTGGCGGTAGGTTGTCTCCCGGATGCCCCCAAAGCCAATCCTGTGCCCCCCGATCTCCAGAATCTTTGTCTCCCCATAGCCACTGTGCAGGATGCCCGCGGCATCCAGGGCATTTTTCGTGTCCCTGCGCCCTTCGTAGCCGTAGTCGATGAAGTGGTTGTTGGCCAGGTTCACCATCTCCACATAGCTTCCGGTGAGCACGGCCGTATAGGAGGGAAGGCCCCGGAAGCGGTAAAGCTTATCCGTGTTTTCGCCATTCTTATTGGATTTCAGCACACACTCCAGGTTCACCTGGGTGAGGTCATCTGCCTGGAAGATCTCCGCCAGCTCCCGAAAGGGCCAGGAGAACCCGTTTTCCTCCAGCACCCGGGGCAGCGCGTCCTCCCGCTTCATCCAGCTCTCCCGCGTGCCGAGCACCACGTCGCCCCCGAATGTCAGGCGGATGTGGTCAGCCTGTGCCCCGAGGTCAATCTCGTCCTCCGCGTCCTCAATGGTGAGCCCGTCCAGGAGCTGCAGGCTGGGAAATGCGGGAAGATCTTCATCCTCTGTCACCTCGTCTGCGGCCTTTCCCCAGCCCCGCCAGTCCGCCTCCATCTCCCCGTCGTCATCCAGAACGATGACCCTTGTCCTGTAGGGAATGTGCGTCCAGAACCAGTATGCCGTGAGTTCCCCATCTGCCGGCATGCGGATACATGCATGGCTGGCCTTCTGCCCGAGCTGGGCTGTCTGCTCCGAGACATCCTGCCGGCCTGCCACCTTCTTCCAGCCCACCTGGTGAATCAGGTTCCCGCCGTCATAGCGCGTCGGATACTCATACCGGAAGCCGCCATCCGAGAAGCCCTCCACATGCTCATCGGTCAGAAAGGCGCCGGCCGCCGTCTCCCGGATCGGCTTTGCGCTCGTGGCAAGGCCCGTCGAAATCCTGACCGTCGTGACCCGCTCACCCTCGCGGTACAGTGTCATGGTCTGGTCCTGCTTGTCCACCAGAATCCCATAGGTGGGCGAAGGTGTCACCACCATCAGTTTTGAGACGGGCACATAGCCCGTGATCTTCTCCCCTGACTCATGGTTCCACGCCGTGATGTATGCAGACTCCCCCTCGATGGCATGCACCTGAAGTGCCTGGCTCTGCCCGTGCAGGGTGCCGAGCTTCTTCCCCTGATTCCCGGGGGCCTCATACACCTGCAGATGGGCGACATTCCGGATATTCACCGTGGCCGAGGGCTTCTGCATGATTTCCCATACCTCGCTGTCGCTCATGCCACGGCGCGGGAGAATCTCACCCGTCGGCTGAACAGACAAAGCCGTCCCTGCCGATTCCACCACCCGAATCGTGCACGTCCTCTTCAGGCTGGGATTTTTCTCTGAAAACACCGCGCAAAGGTAATCCTTCCCGGCGATCAGGCTCTTCCTTGCCCGCTCCGTCAGACGGATCCTGCCCGTCAGATGGCCCGTCTCCAGGGTTCTTGAGAGACGGAACAGTTCCTTTCCACCCTCCTTTCCGCCCTCGTCTGCGAGCTCGGAAAAGGTCATATACACTTTGCCCTGGGTGGACAGGGCCGTCTCCATGAACCAGTCATCGTCCCCTGAAAGCGTGAGGACTTCGCTGGAAGGCAAAGCGAACAGCGCCGTCGACACGGGCTGCTTCATCTGAATCGAGCACTTCTGGAGATAGGTCTTTCCGTCCTGTGCATGCATGGAAAAGAGGATCCCGTACTCCCCGCTCGGAAGCGGTTCCCCGTGCTCCCCCAGCCCGTCCCAGTGGATTGCGGTGGAGCCATGCTCCAATGGCATCTCCATCTGACGTCTGATCCGTTCTCCGTCCTGCACCTCCATGACCAGCGTCCCGTCCTCTGAGGAGAGAACCTCAAAGAGGTGGTCTGAAAAGGATGCGCCGCGCTCGGGGGATGTGAGGATGGCAAACTTCTGCGAGATGGTTTCCGTGCGCACCTCCGCACTGGCTGCGGTGCAGATCACCATCATAGCCAGGACGCAGAAGAGCACAGAGAAACACATCAGCGTTTTCGTTTTCTTTCGCAGGACCATCTTTGCTGATCCCTCCTCGGTTCTCGTTTTTTTGCCTGCCATGTATTAGACGGCCGGAGCGCCCGGATTGTTTTACTTGCGTCTCGATTTCTCAAATTTTCCGCATCTCCCCCGCACCTGACCACTTTCCCCTATGCCGTGGCCGCGCAAATGTGGTATACTCTCCCGGTATTCCACGCGTCTGCCCCTGTGCAGACCTGACTTTGAGGTGACTGAAATGCACTTTTCCAAGCGGATGGACAGATTTCAGGACGAAGTCTTCGCATCCCTGAATGAGAAAAAACTGGAGATGGAGAAGGAGGGCCGCACGCTCTATAACCTTTCCATCGGCACACCCGATTTTGAGCCCGCCCTTTCCATTCGAAAGGCCCTGTCCGATGCCGCCCTGGATCCCGAAAACTGGAAGTATGCCCTGCGGGACACGCCTGAGATGCTGGAGGCCGTGTGCGACTATTATGCACGGCGCTTTTCCGTGCATATCACGCCGGACATGATCGCCTCCTGCTACGGCTCGCAGGAGGGCATCGGCCATATCGGCATGGTGCTGTGCGACGAGGGCGATCCGGTCCTGCTCCCCTCGCCATGCTACCCGGTCTTCATCGCCGGCGCCAAGATGGCGGGAGCTGCGATCCACTACTATCCTCTGGCCGAGGAGAAAGGCTTTCTGCCGGACCTGAGCGTGATCCCCAAGGATGTGGCCGACAGCGCCCGCTTCATGATCATCTCTCTGCCCTCCAATCCGACCGGTTCCGTGGGTACCCCCGAATTCTACAGAGAAGCCATACAGTTTGCAAAGGACCACGACCTGATCATCATCCACGATAACGCGTACTCCGACATCATCTACGACGGCGTTGTGGGCGGCAGCTTCCTGAACTACGAAGGCGCATCGGATGTGGGTGTGGAATTCTTCTCCCTCTCCAAGTCCTTCAATCTGACCGGTGTGCGCATTTCCTTCCTGATCGGCCGCCCGGACATCGTAGCCGCCTTCCGCAAACTCAGGGGACAGATCGACTTCGGCATGTTCCTCCCGGCCCAGAAGGCCGCGATTGCGGCACTGCATCAGCCCTTTGAGGACGTGAAACAGCAGTGCCGCCTCTACCAGGAGCGGCGGGACGCCCTCTGCGACGGACTGACCCGGATCGGATGGCCGACACCCAGACCCAGGGGCAGCATGTTCGTCTGGACCAGGGTGCCGCTTGAAGGCAAACGCAGCATGGACTTCTGCATGGAGCTCATGACAAAGACCGGCGTCATCTGCACGCCCGGTTCCAGCTTCGGGCCCGCGGGCGAGGGGTATGTACGCTTTGCCCTCGTTCTCCCGCCGGAAAAGATCCGGGAAGCCGTGGAGGCGATCGCAGAGAGTCACCTTCTGGACAAAGGTAAGTTCCTAAACAAATACCGTGCACCCTCACAGAGTGCTCATTGAAAATCGAAATGCAAGCATAGTAAAATCGTGGAAACAACGATGTTATGAGATCGTTGCTTCCACGATTTTGACATATGGAGCGATCGAAATGGGT
>JAFUBA010000017.1 GCA_017460395.1 Clostridia bacterium
CCGCCGATCCACAGGGCCGCGTCGATGGCGTACGCTTCATCGTCCAGGAACGCGCAGTTCACGGCGGGGGAGGAGTTGACCAGCACCACGATCTTCTGAAAGACGCCCTTGTCCTTGAGGTCCTTGAGGACCTTCAGGGTGTCCTTTTCGTTGGTGGACAGGGCCAGGTAGTCGCCGTCCGTGCCCTCGTCGATGCATGCATCTGTGGCAAGGTCCAGGCCCTCACCGCCGGAGCGGGCCAGGACGAAGATGGCGGCATCGCCGTAGGAGGCGAAGGTGTCCGTGAGACCGGTCTCCTTCTCGATCAGGCTCCACGGCACGTCGTTGATGGAGTAGTCGCCCTTGGCGGCACAGGAGGACAGGGCCGGCACCTTGCGCTTGTAGGAGGAGCCGTTGCCGGTGTTGTAGAAGGACCAGAGGGTTGTGTTGATCTCGGCCCCCGCACTTTCCAGGGCCTTTCTCAGGTTCGGCGCGGTGGAGGTGTTGACGGAGCCGGAGCCCGTGCCGCCGTAGATCATCTCGACGGAGGAGTGGGAGAAGAGGCTGACTTTGGCGCTGCTGCCAAGGGGCAGGGCCGCGTTCTCATTCTTCAGAAGCACAGCGCCTTCGGCCTCGGTCCTGGCGCACAGGTCCTCCTCATAGTAGGAGAACCAGTCCTCGTACCCTTCCCATTCGTCCGGGAAGTAGGTGGTGTCCGTCTGCACGCCGTCGTCGACGATCCTGTAGGTGTCCGCCAGCAGGAAGGCGTTCACGGAGGTGAAGAAGTAGTTGGTGACCACGTCCGCCACGATGCACACGGCAAGGAACGCGGCGCACACGATGGTCAGGACTTTCCAGAGCTTTCTTTGTTTCATGGCGCGGTGACCTCCTCATCTGCCTCATCCGTCAGACCCTTGGCATAGAAGGGCACGGAGAGGGCATAGGTGTTTTCATCCACGGGGAAGGTGATGGACCCCTCCTCCGGGTGCGCGGGATCGACGCTGGCTGTAATCTCGATCTTCTCGCCGTCCCGCACCATCTGGATGCCGCTTTCGCCGAGCACCCACTGGCCCTCGGCCGTCACGTGGAAGGATCCCGCCTGGCCAAAGGAGCTCAGGTCAAAGTTCACGGTGAAGGTATGGTTGTCATAGAAGAAGACGAACATGGTCCCGGAGTTCACGGAGTTTGCCGTGTAGATCTTCTGGGGCTCCTTCCGGGCTGCCTTCAGGGCCTCCGCGTCCACCGCATACACGTTTCCGTAGTTGTCGGAGAAGGTGAGACGGCCCTCATCGTCGGTCACCAGGATGTTCTCCTCGTCGCCCTCGTAGGTGACCGTGAGATTCCCTTCCTCATCCAGCTTCCACAGGTATTTGGCATCCACGTTCACGCCGTAGCTGGACATGAAGATCGCCATGACACCGTTGTCTGAGAAGTTGGCCTTCATGGTCTCGCTCTCGAGAGCGTCCGCCGTGTAGATGATATCCCCCGGCAGGGTCTCAAAGTCTTTGGCGGTCTCGGTTTCTGCTGCTTCCTTGGCCGGCTCTTCCTCCGCCTGGTCCGCTTCGCCCGTCAGGGTCTTGTCCCAGTCGATGTGGGCCGAGGTGTAGCCCATGCCGGTCTCGTCCACCGGGATGGGGGTGGCCTCAAAGGGTGCCGTATAGCCCGCGAGGGTCCAGTAGCCGGTGTTCATGCAGTACTTGGTCCGCTCGCCGGCGTTGGTGAAGTCGTAGTAGAGTTCGAACTCGCCGTCATTGTAGAACTCGGCGTAGATCGTGCCGGTGGAGTCGATGTAGTTGGAGCCTGCGTGGTAGAGCACGCGCTGGATGCTGCCGTCATCCGCCTCGATGGCCCGCTTCAGGTCCTCCTCGTAGATCGTGTACTTGCCGGCGCGCTGTGCATAGCCGCCGTAGATGGAGGACACGTGGGTGAACTGGTAGACGCCGTTTTCATACTCGAGCGTCTCGTTTTCGCCACCAATTGTGAGCACCAGGTCATAGGTGATCTCCATCTCTGTGGCTGACCACCTGGCCCACAGTGTGGTGTCGCCCTGGACCTTCCTGGCACCGGGCCAGGGCTTGCCGTCCGCCTGGTACCAGCCCTGCAGGTCGTTGCCCTCAAGGGATGGCATGTAGGACGGGAAGTCGATGGCCGTGCCTTCCGTGACCTGGAAGGTTTTTGTGTCCTGGGTGCCGTCGGCCCAAAGGCCGCCTGATGGGTTCAGGGTAATCTGGTAGCTCGCACCTGAGTCAACTGTGGCGCTGCCGGTGGTGGCAGCCGTGTTCTTCTGGCCCGCCTGGCAGATGCACAGAATCACCAGACACAGGCCTAGCAGGAGGAACACCGGGAGTTTCCTTGACATGAAATCGCCTCCGCATGATGTGATGGGATATGTCCATGGAATCATGGACCGCGTGGCATCAGTGTATGGGAACCCATCTTTTCAGGAAAGATCTTCCGCGTAAAGTATCAGTTTTCCGGCGTAACCTGAAAGGCGCACTTGACGGGGATGGAGAGATGGGCATAATGGAGGCAGCAGAAACGGCTTGTGGAATATGCGGCAAAGAGGAGGTGGGGCCATGTCCGAGTGGCTTGTGCAGGTGTTTGGGGACTACTACTATCAGTTCGCAATCCTCGGGTCCAATGAGCTGCAGTTCCTGATGTGCGCGCTGCTGTTTTCCATCGGGATGCGGCGGAGAAGATGGTTTGCCTTCAGGCTGGCCCTGGGCCTTCTCATCGGCACCGTGCTGGTGGTGCTGGCAAGCCGTGTGAGAACCGATCGTCTGGGGCTCCCATCCCGGCTCATCGTGACCCTGCTCCAGTATGCCTCGGCCCTGCCGCTGCTGGTCCTGTGCTTTCAGGAATCCCAGGACGTGATGCTGAAAAACTGGTGCTCCTCCGTCGCGGTCAAGGAAATCGGAAGCGCCGTCTATCCGCTTCTTCAGTACTGTTTCGGCTATGACAGCCATCTGACCATGCAGCTTCTCCCGATCAGGCATCTCTCCATGGACGGGCAATGGCTCTTATACTTTCTGGTGTACTTTCTCATGTATTTTCTTGTCTGGTACCTGGTGCGCCCGCGCGTGCGGGAGGAAGAGCCCTTCGACAATGCAGGCCGCCACAGCGGCATACTCCTGTCCATTGCGTCCCTTCTGATCCTCGGGACCCTGAGCGCCGTGACCAGCGAGCACCGGGACGAGAGCATCGTGCTGTACCTGTGCACCCGCTTCTTCGCCATGTCTGTTGCGGCCTTCATCCTCATGACCTACAGGGGCATTGAGTTCCGCAGCCGAGCTCGGGCCGACATCGCCATGATGGACCACATCCTCTCCGAAGAGCGAAAGCAGTACGCCCAGATGAAGGAAAACATCGACATCATCAACATGCACTGCCACGACCTGAAGCACCAGCTGGCGGACTTTTCCGGGAAGCTGACGGAGCGGGAAATCAGCGAGCTCCAGTCGGCCATGGACATCTATGACAACAGCATCCGGACGGGATGCGAGGCACTGGACGTGGTGCTCTACATTCATGGGCTCGCGTGCCGCCAGGAGGGGATCATCCTGACGTGCCTGGCAGACGGATCTGCCCTTTCCTTTATGCGCACGAGGCACGTGTATGCCCTCTTCAACAATGCGATTTCCAACGCCCTGGAGGCCGTCCGGAAGGTGGAGGAGAAGGAAAAGCGGGTCATCGGGGTCACGGTGGGGGCAGAGGACGGGCATGTGGAGATCGAGATCACGAACTACTATGAGGGCACGGCCGTCCAGCCCTTCACGGGCCAGAGCAGCAAGAAGGATACAAGGGGCCACGGCTTTGGCACCATGTCCATGCGCTACATTGCATCCCAGTATGGAGGCACCATGGAGGTGGAGGCCCTAAACGGCATTTACACCCTGCATCTGTCGATTCCAAGGCCCGCAGGCGCTGCTGCGCCGAAGGCGGCGTAAAGGATCTTCGAGTAAAAATGCATGTCCAATTCGATTCACTGCAATGTTTCACAAACTCAAACATCTTGTGATGCACAGGAGGTGACGGCCATGATGGAATTCACAAATATCACAGAACCAGGTAGGGATTGGAGCACAGCTGTGGATGCAGCGGCCCGAAGCAAGCCGCAGTTCTTCAAGCGGAACGGGGATGACTTCTTCCTTGCCGATTTTCGTTTCATGGAAGAGCTGCTGAATGTATGCAGCTATACGGCGGATTACATGGAGGAAGAGGACGGGTCCGTGACACTCGCCCTCCATGAGATTGATCTGGTGGAGAATGGGAAGGATGAAGCGGAAGCGCGCAGCAAGCTGGCGAGCAGCATCCTTGAATATGCAGAGGACTTTTATGCGGATTTCACCTACTGGGGGAGTGCCCCAAACCGCAAGTCTCATATCCCATACGTCTTCAAAGCTCTTTTCATCCTCGATGCTCAAAAGATCGGGGAAAGCATCCGCTGCCAGGCTGGCAAGCCGTAATTTCACACAGCTCCGGAGCGGATCTTTCCGGGAACGGCTTTTTAGGTTACGCCCGAAAAATTGGCTCTTGTGTCAAAACTGTGGGTAAAATGATTAGACTATGGTAGCCGAATCCCGCTCCGCGGCGCTTTTTCCCAAGCGCTACACTTTTGACATCGAACGATCTTCTGCTATTGGCTGTATGATGGCTTTCTTCTTGCCGCAAACACTTGACAGCTCCCATGCGGATCATGGGGTGATCTTTGCCGACCACACCATACGAAAGCCCCTGAAGTAGATAAGGTGTGGTCGGCCGGCCGATGATATGATCCGCATGTGATCCGTCAAGTGCCTGCTTTGGCGTCATTGCCTGAAGAGGATAGCCTCCCA
>JAFUBA010000128.1 GCA_017460395.1 Clostridia bacterium
ATCTGCGCCAGGCAGGGTCCGCATGAGAAAGTCCCGGATCGCCTCCGGCCTTGACGGCAGCCGGAAGTAGTCCATCTCATCCGGCAGTATGCACCTGTGGCCCGCATGGTGGCAGAGCTGCACCGGAAACAGTCTGTTGCATGGCCTTGAATCCAGGGGAAGATAGACAATCTTGATCCTTTGCATGCGCTGCCTCCTTTCCGCATGGAGCTGTCGTATCCTGATTTTCACAAAGATCCAAAATCTTATATACCCGAAGACCATCTATGATCCTTCCGGATCGTTTAGAGAACGGGATATGTCTCATTGCATCTGCTGGCAGTGATTGTACAAAAAAAGTCGCAGGCATTCAATCACATGCGTGTCACGCATCTCTTGCGGAAATCGCGTGCCGGAGTATAGTAGACAGGCAGACTGTGCAAGGGAGAAAAAGACTGTATGACAAGTGTCGGAAAGCAGATCCGGGATGCGCGCAGAGCCAAAGGGCTGACGCAGGATGATCTGGCAAAGGAAATGAATGTCGGACGGACCGTCGTGTCCAAGTGGGAAACGGCGAATCGTCTGCCTGACGCCGAGACACTGCTGCGTCTCTCCAGGGTGCTGGATTACAGTTTTGAGTCAGAAAGCACGCTCAGGGCGTCCGCGCTAACCCCAGGAAGCGGGACTTTGCCCGATGTTCCCCCGCAGACCGCCTCCTCTGAGGCTCCCATGACGGAAGTACTCCTTCCGGAAGAGGTTTTCGACATGGGACCTTCGGAAGATGATGCAGAAAGCGCGCCCGAGAAAAAGCCCGGGGAGAAACAGCATCTGCCCGTCATCCTCGGGCTTTCACTCATCTGTGCGCTGCTGGTCTGTCTGCTTCTCATGACCACCCAGTCCGGGAATCACGGACAAAAATATTCCTACACATCCTCCGATGGGGAAGTCTACACGATGGAACGGTTCCAGACGCCCGCAGAGAATCTTTCGGGCAGCGCCTATCTGCGCGTGATCCCCACACTTGAAATCAACCGCGGGGAACACGCTGATTTCTGGAACTTTGAATTTCAGTTCCATGAGATCAACGGGGCAGCCCTGTCCATCGACCGCGTGGAGCAGGTCTATTTTGTCCGGGGAAAAGAAAACCTTGAGCAGATGCTGACCCCGGCCGATCTTCTCTCCGCTGGGCTCGACGATACTATTGCCGCCCACGGCAGCTGGTCTCTGACCGGCGGCCTCCCGATCCAGGACAGCGCCGTCGGCGTGGGCATCCTTCTGCGCGCCACAGACGAGAACGGCACGCCGCTCTCCTTTTCCTCCTATCTGCCCCTGTCCATGCAGTAAGGCGCGCAGAGGATGTCCCGATCCCCGGCGGCATGTTTCACCACATGTAAAAAACCGGGCACGATCTAAGATGAGATCGTGCCCGGTTTTACTGATCACTTTCCGAAATACCGCTCCAGCAGGCCCTTGAATGCCTTGCCGTGGCGGGCTTCATCCCTGGTCATCGGCCAGGATCAGGTCCTGCCAGGGTGAATACTCCGCCTGGTGAACCGATTCATAATACAGACAGTCTGTCAAACGCACGGTTGCCGGCAGCGGGAGGACTCGTTCCTTCGGCGGTCCATAGCCTCTGTACATACGGCTGTGGATGATAAATCTCCCCGCAACGCCCTGATACAAGTCCTTGGATCCGCTGTACGCTATACCGTGGCCGTTGCATTCATAATCGTCATCAGACAGTTTGAAAGCAAACTTTGCGCCTTTCAATATCGCCTGAACAGATTCGGAATGCCGGTAGGAATGAATCATTTACCAAAGTACCTCTCCAGCAGGCCGGCGAAGGCCTTGCCGTGGCGAGCTTCGTCCCTTGCCATCTCATGCACGGTGTCGTGGATGGCATCCAGGTTCAGTGCCTTGGCCTTCTTGGCCAGCTCGGTCTTGCCCTGGGTGGCGCCGTTTTCCGCATCCACGCGGACTCTCAGGTTCTCCTTGGTGCTGTCAGTCAGTACTTCGCCCAGCAGCTCAGCGAACTTGGCTGCATGTTCTGCTTCCTCGAAGGCGGCCTTCTCATAGTACAGACCGATCTCGGGGTAGCCCTCACGGAAGGCCTGACGGGACATGGCCAGGTACATGCCGACCTCAGAGCACTCACCGGTGAAGTTCTCGCGCAGACCCTGCTTGATGTCCTCCGGCACGTCCTTTGCGATGCCGACCACATGCTCTGCGGCCCAGGTCATCTCGCCTTCCTGCTTGACGAATTTCTCTGCAGGCGCTTTGCACACAGGGCACTTCTCCGGTGGCTGTTCACCCTCATACACATAGCCGCAGATGCCACAAACCCATTTCATTTGTTGTTCCTCCTGTTCTTCTTTCAGCCGGCCCTGTTTCCCGGAATGCACTAACTGTGATGATCTCCCGACAGGGCCATGTCTGTCCAGTTTTTTCCCATATGGAACAGTTTTCCACAGGGCACGCCCATTATAACATTCATTTCATTTCCTGAAAAGATCCCCCCGCAGAAGGCCTGAAAAACTCTGCCAGGCCCCATGCTGCCTTGCATCTCCCCTTTTTGTGAGTATACTGCTTTTTGAACAGATGGGTCTGACTGTGCTGCATTCTGCGTCTATGATGCGTCCGTCAGATCAATGGATGAAGATTTACACATGTGACGAAATATACTCGTGTTCTCAAGAAAGGAATGCCCATGTCCCTGACGCCAGATTACCAAAGCCTCATGAAGAAAAGCCACCTGCGCATCCTCGCCCTGGAGACCTCCTGCGACGAGACGGCGGCCGCCATCATCGAAAATGGCCGCACCATTCTCTCCAATGTCGTCTTCAGTCAGATCGACCTGCACGCACTCTACGGGGGTGTGGTACCGGAGATCGCCAGCCGAGCGCACGTGGACGCCTGCGACAGAGTCATTGACCAGGCCGTGCAGGATGCGCATATGACGCTTCAGGACGTGGATGCCCTGGCCGTCACCTATGGTCCCGGCCTCGTGGGCGCCCTGCTGACCGGTGTCAGCTGCATGAAGGGACTGAGCTATGCTCTCCGCAAACCCCTGATTCCGGTCAATCATATCGAGGGACATATCTCCGCCAATTTCCTCACGCATCCGGACCTGAAGCCGCCCTTTCTTTGCCTGGTGGTCTCCGGCGGCCACAGCCATCTGGTGATGGTGGAGGACTACGGCGTGTACCGTCTCATCGGGCAGACCATGGACGACGCGGCCGGCGAGTCCTTCGACAAGGCGGCAAGGGTGCTGGGGCTGCCCTATCCCGGCGGGCCGCGCATTGACCGCCTGGCCGAGGAGGG
>JAFUBA010000129.1 GCA_017460395.1 Clostridia bacterium
AAGGCGTAATAGTTCCGGAAGGCGACGATGCCCTTCTCCTCTGAGATCATGCGGACGCGGACCGGGCGGATCACGTGGGCGTATTCCCTGAGCCCGGTATGAGGAGTCCTGTCCGGGTAGGTCAGGGCATCCACGCAGAAGTTCCCGTCGTGGGGCCATTCGCCGAAATCGCCGCCGTAGAGGTAACAGGGCTGGCCCTCACGCTCCTTCAGGATCCCATGGTCTGCCCACTCCCAGACGCAGCCGCCCATGAGCTGCGGATGGGCCATGTACATCTGCCAGTAATCCTCCAGAAGGCCGGGACCCTGGCCCATGGCGTGGGCAAACTCGCACTGGAAGAAGGGCTTTGCGGGATGGGAGGAGGCATACTCTTCCATGAAGGCGATGTCTGCATACATTCTGGAGGTGACGTCCGCCGTGACAGCCTCCAACTCCTGCTGATCCCGCTCATAGTGGATGGGCCGGCTGCGGTCCAGGCTGCGGATCGCCTCCGCCATGGCGACATGATTGCAGCCATACCCGGATTCGTTTCCAAGGCTCCACATGATGATGCTGGCATGATTCCGGTCCCGCTCCACCATGCGCACACCCCGGTCCACGAACTGCGTTTCCCACTTCGGATCCGTTGCCATGAAGTCATAGCTGGCAAAGCGGTTGACGCCGTGGCACTCCGCATCCGCCTCATCGATGACGTACAGTCCCAGCTCATCGCACATGTCCAGGAAGCGCGGATCGTTGGGGTAGTGGCTGGTGCGCACGGTATTGAGGTTGTGGCGCTTCATCTGCAGGATGTCCTGGTACATGGCGTCCACAGGGGTATAGTAACCAAGCACAGGGTGGGTGTCGTGGCGGTTGACGCCAAAGAGTTTCACGGCGACACCGTTTACGAGGAAGACCCCGTCTCTGATTTCGATGCGGCGGAAACCGATGCGGACACGCTCGGATTGCTGGCTTGTCTCCACAAACAGGTCATAGAGCTTCGGCGTCTCCGCGCTCCAGGGCTGGATGCTTTCGACCATTTCCTGGAAGGAGGCATGGCCGCCGATGACATCCGCGGTGCCGGATGCAAGGCACGAAGCGCCGTCCATCAGGCGGAAGGCCACCAGGTCCGCGCCTTCACAGTCCACATCCGCCTGGAAGGTGCCCGTGCTGTCCCCCTCGAGGGATGCGGACACGCGGACATCGAGGATGCGCTCTCTGGGAAACAGGAGCAGGGAGACGTCCCGGAAGATGCCGCTGAGGCGCCACATGTCCTGGTCCTCAAGATACGTCCCGTCGGACCACTGAAGGACAATCACCTGGATCCGGTTTTCCCCGGGCAGGAGAGATTCTGTCACGTCAAACTCCGAGGGGAGATGCGGACACTTGGCGAAGCCGCAGAGGTGACCGTTCATATAGACATAGTAGCAGCTGGAGACCCCGTCCAGGCGAAGGACAACCTTCCTTCCATCTGTCTCCATAAAGCTTTCCGGCACGGTGAAGGTTCTGGAATAGACGCCCGCGGGCGTATCGTCCGGAACGTAGGGCGGATCGAAGGGGATCGGGAAGCGCACATTGGTGTACTGCGGGATACCGTACCCCTGCAGCTGCCATACGCCCGGCACGCGGACCGTGCCCTTCTCTCCGTCACCTTCCATCCCGGAGAGCGCCTCAACGGTCAGGTAGGAGGGATGGTATTCAAAGTCCCACTGTCCGTTCAGGGAGAAGAAATACGGGGAGAGGGTGCGCTGCGATGCGGCAGCGAGATGCGCATCCGGGCAGGGCACGACGGTGGTGCGCTGAGGCAACCGGAAGAGGTTTGTACAGGTGAGATCCTGAAATTCCGTTCGCATATATGCTTCTCCTTGCTGTCTTTTCTGGTGAACGCAAAAGGTCTTCGGGCGAATGTATACCGCCATCAAAAAGGACACATGCTTCCGCTTGATGTCATGGGATTTGTACGTGGTCAATGCAATCAGATTTTACAGTCGTCCCCCCGCATGTCAAGCAGATGATTATCTTGCATGATGGCGCGGGCGTGAGTACAATGCCTGAGGAAGCACAGGGCAGATCGCTGCCCTCAGCATGTGGAGGAGGAACGGATCCATGAAGCTGTATGGAACCATGGGGCCGGCGTGCGCTACAAAGGAGATTCTCATGGACATGCTCCGTGAGGGCATCTGCGGGATGCGCCTGAACCTGAGCCATGTATCTCTTGAGGAGAGCAGGGAGAAGATTGCGGCGTACCGTGCAGCCTGCGAGGAACTGGGCGCTGAGATGGATCTGATGATCGATCTTCAGGGGCCGGAGGCGAGAACCGGGTTCCTGAAAAAGCCGATCAAGGTGTTCCCGGGAGACCTGGCTGTGCTCCGGGCCAGAAACCACGAGGAGGAGCACCCCGTGGTCCGGGTGGGCCCGAGGGTACTGGAGAAGGTGGAGAAGGGCGATATCATCGACCTGCAGGATGGAAAGATCCGCTTTGAGGTGATCGAGGAGCTGGAGGAGACAGAGTATCCGCAGCGGGTGCTGGACGAGATCGAGGAACGCAGAAATGCGGGCGAGGAAATCGATGAGCAGGAACTGGCCGGATGGAGGAAGCGCTTTTTGCTCCGTACCATCTATGGCGGCATCGTCTCCGGGCAGAAGAATGTCCGGGTGGAGGGCAAGGAGCTGCGCGGAGAAGCGGTTGCCCCCATGGACAGGGTCAATCTGGACCTGGCCGGCGAACTTGGCGTGACCAGCATCATGCAGCCCTTCGTGCGAAGCGGGGACGATCTGAGGGCGGTCCGCGCAGAGCTGGAGGCACGGAATCTCTCCTGCCGGATCTTTGCCAAAATTGAGTCAAAGACAGGGCTCAACAACCTTCAGAGCATCATGGAGGAAGCAGATGTCGTGGTGATCGCCCGAGGCGATCTCGGGACCGCGGTGGAACCCTGGGAGCTGCCGCGCATGCAGAAGGAGATCGCGGAGAAATGCAGAAATGCCGGGAAGCCCTTCATGGTGGTCACGCACATGCTGCAGTCCATGACCATGCATCCCACGGCGACGAGGGCGGAGGCCCTGGACATTTTCAACGCGGTGCTGGACGGGGCGGACTACCTGATGCTCACGGCGGAGACATCCATCGGGAAGTATCCGGTGGAGGCGTGCCGCATGCTGTCCAGGACGGCCAAAGAGGCAGAAAATTACCTGCAGAGCCGGCCATAAGGCGGCAGAAGCATGTGGGAAGGAGAAAACATGAATCTCACGGCGTTTCTGTCATCGGTCGGTGAGGGCATGGAAGGCCTGACCGAAGGGGAGCTTCGGCAATTCGTCCTGAGCATCGCGAGAATGATTCCGGAAAAGGACAGGGAAGTCTTCCTGCAGTTGCTCTCGAAGGAAGAGACAGGGAATGCAGATGATGCAGAAGATGCCAGGCTCCGGCACCTGATGGGCGTGCTCTCCCGCGTGCGGGAGGGAAGTGCCTTCTTCTGCCTGGATAGGCCGGAACATGCGGACACGACGCTTCAGGCCCGGATGCTGATGGACCCGGAACATCTGCAGGAGGTGACCGAGGAGGCTGTCTGCAAGGTTCATGAGCTTGTGGATGCCGGCAGATATCAGGAAGGATATGCGCTCGCACTCCAGCTCATGGACACCCCCTTTCAGGTCCGCGATACGGGCGGCAGCGAGATCCTGGAGACGCTGACGCTGGAGGATCTCGTGATGGACCGTCTGATCCATGCGGACACAGGCGCCATGCTGCTGGACGGGCTGAAGTCGGCCTTTCTCGCATTCCGCGAGGGGACGCGCGAGGAAAAGCTCTTTGGATATCTTACAAGGTCCATGTGCCGCCACCTCTCCCTGAAGGATCTGGGAGAGGAGACGAATATGGCAGACTTTCTGACAGGCTGGATCGCCTGTCTTGGACGTCACCCGGGCAGACGGGCACAGCAGCTGCTGGCGGAGGCGATCGATCTTAAGGGCGATACGGAACATGCGCTTGAGATGGCGGAAAGCTATGGCACGGTGCACCCGGGCCTGTACATGGTGGCCATCCATCAGACTGCGTCTGACAGTGAGCGACTGCAAATCGGACGGGCGGCACTTGAAAGGATACCGGAAGGCCTGCTCATGCGCTCCTTTATCGCGCTCTCCCTGGCCTCGGCCGCAGAGCGTCTGGGGGACGGAAAGGCAAGGGCTGAGGCTCTTATTGAGGCGTACCGCTCGGATACATCGCCACTCAACTATGTACGCATTGCGCTGCTCCCGGAGGCTCCATGCACGCAGCAGGAGATGGACGGCATCTACATGGAGCACAGGTGGCACCTTCTTCGCGCGTACCGCTCTGAGGCGGATGAGGCGGCGGAAAACGGTGTGGACCGATACAGTTTTCAGCTGCTGCGCTACCTCTCGGGGGATGCGTCGGACATTCTCAGCATGCTGGAGACGGGAGAAAAATGGGACACGGAGACGTATCGGAACTTCTGCATGCTGCTCTTTCTGTGGCACCGGGGGGAAAGATACGGACGGGGCATGAAAGGGTTGCAGGCGGACGCAGAAAAGGCGCTGCACTTTTCCCCGGACGTATGGAACGCAGGGAACGGGAGCGCCGAGACGGGGGAAAACCTGTTTTTGCAGGTGGTGCATCGCTTCACATCCCGCGAAGGCGCAAAAGCTCCCACCACAGATGAGATCAGGTCTGCCGGGGAGCTTGTAAAAAACCAGGCAAAAATGGACCTGGATGAAAAGCACAGGGAGACGGAGGATAGGTGTGCGAAGCTGGTCGCGGGCATGGCGGAAATCATGCGGGCGTGGGGAGACGCGCTTCAGGCCGCGGCATTCACAGACAGCTTTCACGAAATGTACGCCAGAAGGGGACACTTCCGGGAACGGCTCCGGTGGCATACAGATCATGAATAAAGGGATCGCGAACACATCAAAGAATCAGAGGAGTTGACGCAAATATGTTGGAAGAACTGAAGCAGGCGGTCTATGATGCAAACATGGCGCTGCCAAAGCACGGCCTTGTGACCTTCACCTGGGGCAACGCATCCGGAATTGATCGGGCGAGGGGCCTCATGGTGATCAAGCCCTCCGGCGTGGAGTATGAGGAGCTGAGACCAGATCAGCTGGTGGTTTTGGATCTTGACGGCAACAAGGTGGAGGGCTCGCTGAATCCATCCAGCGACACCCAGACGCACCTGGAACTGTACCGCGCCTTCCCGGAGATCGGCGGTGTGGTGCACACCCACTCCACCTTTGCCGTGGGCTGGGCGCAGGCGTGCGAGGACATTCCCTGCTATGGCACCACGCATGCGGATTACTTCTACGGTCCGATCCCCTGCAGCCGCCAGCTGACGACGGAGGAGATCGAGGAAGCCTATGAGAAAAACACCGGCAGGGTGATCATTGAGACCCTGCAGGAGCGGCAGATCCAGCCGATGCACGTGCCCGGCATTGTGTGCGCCAACCACGGCCCCTTCACCTGGGGTAAGGATGCGGCGCAGGCAGTGTACCATGCGGTGGTGCTCGAGGAAGTGGCCAAGATGGCCTTCATTACCCGCGGTATCAATCCGCAGGTGCAGAGTGCACCGCAGAATGTGCAGGACAAGCATTTCATGCGCAAGCATGGCCCGAATGCCTATTATGGACAGAAGAAGGCCTGAGAGGATACCAAGAAAAAAACGAGCACCTCACGCGAGATGCTCGTTTTTTTCATAAAAGGAATCAGGCCTTCTTTTTCCTGCCACCCTTTTTGGCGGGCGCAGGAGGCGGAGGATTGACAGCCTTCTTCAGGGCTTTGCCGGCCTTGAAAGAAGGGATCTTGGATGCGGCAATCTGCATCGGCTCACCGTTGCGAGGATTACGGCCGGTGCGGGCCGCACGCTCGCGGACCAGGAAGGTACCAAAGCCAAGCAAAGCGATCTTATCGCCTTTCTCAAGCCCGTCCTGGATGGTGGAGAACACGGCTGCAACAGCGTTTGCTGCATCCTTCTTGGAGAGGGAAGTCTTCTCGGCGACCGACGCGATCAACTCTGTCTTGGTCATAGATGTACCTCCTCAAAGAATTGGGGCTACAAGATGTTACGACCCCATGATATCGAAGGTATTTGTAATTGTCAACGCGAAAAATCAAAAAAATCACAAAAAAACGTGAAGAAAAGCAGGAAAAATTGAACTTCCGGTGCGATGGGCAGGTGTGCCGCAAAGTTTTTTACAGGAAGGGTCATATGAGGCATGGGAAAAGCAGAAAATCTGGCATTTTACACATCAAACGAAACGCTGAAAAAGCGCTGCGTATTTTCAAGTGCTGCGGCCCGCAGGGTGTCCTCTGGCACGTTCATGAAGCGGGCAAGGGTGCGGCATACATAGACAATGTTTCCGGGCACATTGACGCGGGGAAGTCCCGGCACATCTCTCGGCGTGAGATAGGGCGCATCCGTCTCCAACATCACCCGGTCCAGGGGAAGAAAACGGACGGCATCGCGCACCGCGTCCGCCCTGCGATCGTCGCAGATCCATCCGGTGATGCCGATAGAAAAGCCGAGGTCCAGGTAGGCGCGCAGCTGATTCCTGTCCCCTGTGAAGCAGTGAATGACGCTTCTCTCAGGAATCCCGGGATAGCGGCGAAATACGGCCAGCATATCAGAGGAAGCATCCCGCTCATGGAGGAACATGGGCTTTGAGAGCTCCTGTGCAAGGAGAATGTGCTGCTCAAGGCAGCTCAGCTGGTTTTCTTTCATGGAAAACATGCGGTTATAGTCAAGGCCGCACTCACCGACGGCCACAAAAAAGGGCGATGAGAGGAGCTCCTTCATCTCGAGGAAGTCAGATTCCCGCGCATGGTCAGCGTTATGGGGGTGGATTCCGCAGGTGGCATAGACGGGGAATGGTGGATGAGAAGCAGTAAGATAAGCAGCGATGGTCCTGTTCTCCTTCATGTCAGAGCCCGTAAGGATACAGCTTACGCCCGCATCTTCTGCATCCTTCAGGATCCGGGCGGGATCGTGGAACTGGGAAGAAAAGAGATTGAGACCAATGTCGCAGTACTGTACAGGCAATCAGGACACCTCCGAATATGAAGTCGTACGGCCGCCTGAGGGGGCTGGCGCGGATGGGAAAAATCATAGCACATGGGGCCGGATTTGTCTTGCAGGGTGCAGTGGCATCTGTTATCATGCACCTGCGCCAAAGTGGCGTAAATTCCGACGGATTCGACAAGAAAAAGACAGGCCGAGGAACGGCCGGAGGGAGACAGCGATGAAAAAGGCTAAGCTGATCATGGACCGGGATTTTTCCATCGGAAAGGTTGACCCAAGACTCTACGGATCCTTCATCGAACATCTTGGACGCGCCGTGTATGGCGGCATCTATGAGCCGGGCCATCCGAAGGCGGACGAGGAAGGCTTCCGCCAGGACGTGATCGATCTGGTGCGCAGGCTGCAGGTGCCGGTGGTGCGCTATCCCGGCGGCAACTTTGTCAGCGGCTTCAACTGGGAAGACAGCATCGGTCCGAAGGAGCAGCGGCCGAAGCGGCTGGACCTTGCCTGGTTCACCACCGAGACCAACGAGGTGGGTCTGCACGAGTTTGCCTCCTGGGCCAGGAAGGCCAACACTCAGATCATGTATGCCGTCAACCTCGGCACCCGCGGGGTGGATGCGGCGCGCAGCGTGGTGGAATATGCCAACCACCCCTCCGGCAGCTACCTCAGCGATCTGAGGCAGCGCAACGGTCAGAAGGATCCCTTTGGCATCAAGCTGTGGTGTCTTGGCAATGAGATGGACGGCCCCTGGCAGATCGGGCACAAGACCGCGGTGGAATACGGGCGTCTGGCCAATGAGGCAGCCAAGGCCATGAAGTGGGTGGACCCCACCATTGAACTGGTGGCCAGCGGTTCCTCTGCCTACACCATGAAGACCTTCGGGTCCTGGGAGATGGAGATGCTGGATGAGTGCTATGAGAACGTGGATTATGTCTCCCTCCATCGCTACTACGGCAATCCCAGCAACAATACGCCGGACTTCCTGGCCCGCTCCATGGATCTGGACAGTTTCATCCGCGGCGTGGTCGCCATCTGTGACGCCGTCGGCTCCAAGAAGCATGCGAAAAAGAAGCTGAACCTGTCCTTCGATGAGTGGAACGTGTGGTACCACTCCAATGAGCAGGACAAGGAGATCTGGAAGCAGGATAAGTGGAACCGCGCCCTGCCGCTTCTGGAGGATGTGTACAATTTCGAGGATGCCCTGCTCATCGGCAGCATGCTGATCACCTTCCTGAAGAATGCTGACCGTGTCAAGATCGCCTGCATGGCACAGCTGGTGAACGTGATCGCGCCGATCATGACCAGAAACGGCGGTGCCGCCTGGGCGCAGACCATCTACTGGCCCCTGATGCATGCCTCCGTCTACGGGCGCGGCACAGCCCTGCGGCCCATCGTGGAATCCCCCGTGTATGACTGCACGGACTATGAGGCCGTGCCCTATGTGGATGCGGCAGCCACCATGGATGAAGAGGGCAATGTGACGATCTTTGCGGTCAACCGGGACCTCGGGGAGGATGCTCTTCTCAGCGTGGACCTTCGCGCCTTCGGCGAGATGAAAGTCGAGGAGCACATTGTGCTGCACCACGATGATGTGAAGGCAGTCAACACCGAGGAGAAGCCCGAGGAAGTGGCGCCGGTGACGGGCGAGAAGGGACAGATGGACGGCGGAAAGCTGGAGATCGTACTGCCGGCCCTGAGCTGGAACGTCATTCGCCTGAGCGCAAAGTGAGAGATGCTTTGGGAACCTTCAGACAGATGGAAAGGAGCACACGGCATGGCACAGCATCCAGAAGCGTATCATCCTGGCGACTCGATCGCCATCAACCGTGCCTATCTTGATTCGCTGCTCGTGGAGGGGCGGATACTCGGGGCGGAGCAGCCCTCCACAGAAATCAGGCTGTTTGGGGAAACCTTTGGGACGCCCATCATGACGGCGGCGCTCAGCCATCTGAACCTGAAGGGCATGGCCCGGGGTGCCGCGGAAGCCGGTGCCCTGGTGTCCATCGGCATGGGCAGCAATGAGGAGATGGCAGATGTCCTGTCCACCGGCGCGAAGGTGATGAAGATCATCAAGCCCTACGCGGACACGGAAGAGATCATCAGCCGTATCAGCTTTGCAAAGGAGCATGGCGCGGTCGCGGTGGGCATGGACGTGGAGCACTCCGTCTCAAGGACATCTGCCGATGCGGACGTCGTCGCGGGAATCCCCATGAAGCTGCCGACCCTGGAGGAGCTGAAGCGGTATATCGAGCTTTCCGGTCTTCCGTTTTTTATCAAGGGCGCCCTGAGTGTCCGCGATGCAAAGGCGGCCCGGGACCTTGGGTGTGCCGGCGTGATTCTCAGCCATCACAACGGGATGATGCGCTATGCCGTGCCGCCGATCCGCCTTCTCAGGCCCATCCGCGAGGCCGTGGGACGCGACCTGATCCTCATCGTGGACGGGGGCATGGAGGACGGCGTGGATGCTTTCAAGGCACTCGCGCTGGGTGCGGACCTGGTCACCGTCGGAAAGGCGGTCATGGGACCGCTTCAGGAGAATGGCTCCGATGGCGTCCGGGATAAGATCCTGGAGATGACGCGCGAGATGCAGAACATGATGATCCGCACGGGCACGAAGGACCTTGAACACATGGATCCCACCGTCATCTGGAACGCATGAGAAAAGCGCCTGGCATATGGCCGGGCGCTTTTCTTATGCCATAGACTCGGGCAGGCGTCTGCACTCATCGAAGATCCAGGAGGGGATCCTTTCCTGGAGCTCCGCCCACGTCATCAGGGGCACCTCACTGCAGGAATCTTCGCGGAATGAGAGCGAGGGCTCAAAGGCGAGGTGACTTCTGATATAGCCGATGGAGTGCAGGTGATCCTCCGCTGTGGGGCGAAAGGCATCCCGGGCGTCTTCGCGATGTGCGGCTGAGAAGGGACTGCCGAGGAGGACGGGCCCGCCGCTTTCGGTATTGCAGCTTTCAAACCAGCCCGGAACCAGACAGAAGAGGTCGCCGGACGGAAGAAAGGCATGCTTGCCCGGCTGGCAGAAGGCGTGAATGTGCCCTCCGTCCGGCTGTAGCATCTCAAGACCCTCGCCAAAGAGATTCAGGTATTTCCCGTGAAAGCTGCCCTGGGCGCGGACGGGATGGTGGCCTTCATCCAGCCAGACCCAGATGTGCTCCAGGTCATACATGTGCTGGATGTCGTAGTCCCAGTAATAGGCATACTCGATGGCCGTCTCGCCCTCCCGGACTTGGACTTTGCGCCCGGGAAAGGAGATGGAGGGTGATGTTTCATGAAACACCGTGTATCCGATGGCCCGGAGCGGAATGGTTTCCCTCCTGTCAAAATGCAGAATGGGAAGAAAGTTCAGGGCTTCCTGATAATCGTTTTGTGACATGGTGCCTCCAAGATGTCTTGCGACAGGCGTATAACGCACCTGGAGCAGCCACGCGGGCTGCTCCAGGGAAAAGCTGTCATAATCCGGTCTTTTCGCGGATATAGTTCCTTGCCTTGACGGCATATTCAAAGGGATTGGCCTTGGCGGGATCCTGCTCGGCCTCCACCACGACCCAGCCCTCATAGCCGGCTTCCTCCAGGGTCTGGAAGATGGGTGCAAAGTCCACATCGCCGTCACCGGGCACGGTGAACACGCCGTTGCGGACGGCTGTGAGGAAGCTCCAGCCCTCCTTCATGGCCTGGTCGCGCACCTGCAGACGGCAGTCCTTGAGATGGACGTGGCGGATACGATGGATGTACTTTTTGAGTACAGGCATGGGATCCACGCCGGCAAAGGTGAGATGGCCGGAGTCAAAGAGCAGGAAGACCTTGTCCGGATCCACGACGCTCATGAAGCGGTCGATCTCCTCCACGGTCTGCACGCCCGTGCCCATGTGGTGATGCATGGTCAGGGTCATGCCCTTTTCCTGGGCAAGGGCACCGAGCTCATTGTAGCCCTTTGCGATCAGGTCCCACTGGGCGTCGGTCCACACGGGCTTTTTGTCGCCGAAGATATTCAGGTCCTTGCCCTGAATGGAGTCGCCCTGCTCGGAGGCACCGATCACCCGTGCGCCGAGCGCATAGAGGCGGTCGCGGTGGGCGATGAAGTTGCGGATGGTGACCTCATAGGGCTCGGAGGTGAAGAGCGTGGAGAACCAGGCATTGCAGATCTGCAGGCCGCGCACGTCCAGCTTGTGCTTCAAGACGGCCACGTCCTGGGGATACTTGTTGCCGATTTCACTCCCCTTGAAGCCGGCCAGCGCCATTTCGCTGACGCACTGCTCAAAGGTGTTTTCCTTGCCAAGGTCGGGCATGTCATCATTGGTCCAGCCAATGGGTGCAATGGCCAGGCGGACCTTCTTGGGATCCAGCATGTGATCAGATCCTTTCTGTCATCAATGGCACCGGGAGGGGCCATCAGAATTTTCTTGTGTCATCAATATGGGAGACCATATCGCGGTAGGCTGCCTGCATGCGGGGCTGCTCGGACACTTCCGCCACGCCCACGCGCCACCAGGAGTCATACCCCGGGGTCATGGAGGCAGGCAGCACCTTGATATCATACAGGACAGGCAGGGGCTGGGTGAGGGCATCCTGAAGGGCGGCCTTCAGCTCTTCCTCTGTGCGGATTGTATAGGTCTTAAGCCCGTAGCCTGCCGCATTCTTTGCAAAGTCCAGGGGGATGATATCTCCGTCCAGTTCTCCCGTCTCCGGGTTGCGGAAGCGGAAGACGGTGCCGAAGGTGTCGTTGCCCTGGTTATTCTGCAGGTTCTCGATGCAGCCCCATCCAGAATTGTCGAACAGGCAGAAGTGCACCCTCAGGTGCTCCTGCACGCAGGTGACCAGCTCGGAATGGGCCATCAGGTAGGTGCCGTCACCGAAGAAGGTGTAAACTTCACTCTCCGGGCACGCCAGCTTCACACCCAGAGCACCGTTGGTCTCATACCCCATGTTGGAGAAGCCGTACTCCATGTGATAGGTGTCCGGGTCGCCGGGACGGAACAGCCGCTGCATGTCGCCCGGAAGAGAGCCGGCGGAGCCCACGGTGATGTCCTTTTTCTGCATGAACTCGTTGATGATCCCAAGGGCTCTGGTCTGGCAAAGCCCATTTTCACTCTGCCTGTGGTACCAGTCATCCACGGTCTTTCGCCATGCATCGCGCTCCGCTTCGGCCGTTGCCCCATTGGAATAGCTGTAGCCGCGAAGCGCCTCCGTCAGGCCATTGAGCCCTTCCATTGCATCGCAGATGATGGGCTCTGCGTCCATCTTGATGGCGTCAAAGGGGCAGATGTTGAGGGCAACCACCTTGGCCTGCTCCTGGAAGAGCCATTTGGAGGAGGTGGTGAAGTCGGAGAGCCTGGTGCCGACTGCCAGAATCACGTCCGCGTCCCGGGCAATGCGGTTGGCGGCACTGCCGCCGGTGACACCGATGCCGCCGAGGTTCAGCGGATGATCCCAGGGGAGGACACCCTTGCCGGCCTGCGTCTCGGCAAACGGGATGCCGGTGCTTTCACAGAAATGGCGCAGTGCCTGGTGGGCAAAGGAGTAACGTACGCCGCCGCCGCAGATGACCAGCGGCTTTTTTGCACCCCGAAGGATGTCAGCTGCGCGCTCAATCTGTGCCTGCGTGGGCATGCGGCGGTCCATGTGCCACACACGTTTTCTCAGGAAGGACACAGGATAATCGTACGCCTCACCCTCCACGTCCTGGGGCATGGCAAGGCACACGGCGCCTGTGTCCGCGGGGTCTGTGAGCACCCGCATGGCATGGAGAGCGGCGGTCATCAGCTGCTCCGGGCGCTCCAGGCGGTCGAAATAGTGGCAGACGCCCCGGAAGGCGTCGGTCACGGTCTGGCCGAAGGACTGGAAGAACTCGGCCTGCTGAAGGACCGGGTCCGGCTGCCGGCAGGCGAAGGTGTCACCCGGGAGCAGCAGCAGGGGAATGCGGTTGGCGGTGGCACAACCGGCGGCGGTGACCATGTTCATGGCACCGGGGCCGATGGAAGATACGCAGGGGATGATTTCCAGACGGTTTTTCTGCTTGGCGAAGGCGGTCGCAGCCAGCGCCATGTTCTGTTCATTCTTGCCCTGAAGGAAGCGGATGCTGTGGCCGCCCTGGCTCAGGGCCTGGCCCACGCCCACGACGCAGCCGTGGCCGAAGACGCCGAAGATATTGTTGACGAACTTGTGCTCCTGCCCGTCCAGCTCCACATACTGATTGTCCAGGAAGCGGACCAGGGCCTGAGCCATGGTGAGACGGATGGTTTCCATGAAGCAGAGCTCCTCCCCGGCATCTCAGTGCCTGTCTCCGAAATATACGCTGTCCTTTTCCATGACCCACAGGTGCTCCTTGAGGAAGACCGGGTAGTCCGGCTGATGGTACCGGTCGCCGTCCAGGTGCCTTATGGCCCACAGGTACCACAGGGCATAGCCAGGGGCCGTGCAGTGGGGATGTGTGAGGCCGGGCGTGATGAAGACGGTGTCGTTTTGCTGTACCTTCACCACGTCATCCCCCAGCTCCCCGTAGCCAAAGCCGTTCTCGGGGTTGCACTTGTAGTAGTAGATCTCGGGCTGTGGGTGATGGTGCGGCGGATAGCTGCTCCACTTGCCCGGGAAGCCGATGACCTCGCCCAGGACCAGATTGGCCTTCGGAGCGTTGGTGTCATCGAAGATGGTGCGGACGATCCGGGTGCTGGTCTCGCGCATGAGCCCGGCGCCGCGGTACTCGTCCGGGGTGTCCTTGGGAAGATAGAGCCTGTTGCCGAAGAGGACTTCATTGTCTGTGCGCAGGATGTTGATCTCCGCCTCGTCACTGAGGCAGGTGACCTTCAGATGGCAGGCGCGGTCCCCGTGCAGGGCTGTGGGCGGCACGTCGAAGCAGTTTTCGCGCTCCTCCTCGTGCTCCTGCCCGTCCCACTCAAACCTGATCCTGCCGTATACCAGCAGGATGGCCTTTTCCAGGGCGTTCCCGTCCTCCCAGACGTCGCCTTTCTGCATGCGGTACACGCCGAAATCCATCAGCATGTCGGCATGCTCCTGATGCATCCGGGCCTTCCACGTGAGGCCGAAGGGATGAGGTCCCCGGGCCTTGTTGATTGCACTTTCAGCCATCTTAGCCTCCGTAAATCTCGCTGATTTTGACCGGGCGGTGTTCGTCCAGAGACTTCTTGGCCGCCTTGGCCAGCACGACGCTCATCAGGCCTGCATGGATCCCCACGGGCACATCGGTATTCTTCTCAATCGCACAGATAAACTGCCGCATTTCCTCTGTGAAGGACTGCATGTAGCGCTCCAGGAAGAAGAACTGGGGCTTGTCGGACTGCACACCGGAGGCGGTGGAGACCTTCACGGTGGAGTCACCGTCGTTTTCGTCCAGGGCCATACCGAGGGAGCCGAACACTTCCACGCGCTGGTCATAGCCATAGGCGGCGCGGCGGGAGTTGTCGATGACGCCCAGGGCTCCGTTTTCAAAGGTCAGCGTCACAATGGCGGTATCCACATCGCCGGCCTCGCCGATGCGCTTGTCCACCAGGCTCGTGCCCATGGCATAGACTTCCGTGACATCGCAGGAGGCCAGGAACATGGCCATGTCGAAGTCATGGATCATCATGTCAATGTACAGACCGCCGGAGGAAGCGGCATACTCGGGGGACGGCGGCTCGGGGTCGCGGGAGGTAATCTTGATCAGCTCGATATTGCCAAGGCTTCCGTCCTTGGCCAGCTGCTGCACATGGCGGTGATTGTGGTCAAAGCGGCGGTTGAAGCCGATCTGCAGCTTCCTGCCGGTCTCCTCGGCCACCTTCTTCACCTCAAGGATCTTCTCGATGGAGGTGTGCACGGGCTTTTCGCAGAACACATGCTTTCCGGCCTTCAGGGCTGCGATGGTGATGTCTGCATGCGTGGGGGTGGGGGAGCAGACCAGGACGGCGTCGATCTGAGGATCATTGACGATGTCCATATAGTCGGCAGAGTACTTCTCAATGCCAAAGCGCTCGGCAAGCTTTCTGGCACTGTCCACGATGGGATCGGTGACCATGACCACCTGGGCCTCGGGGATGTGATAGGTGATGGACTCTGCATGAACGTTGCCGATGCGGCCTGCACCGACGATACCGATGTTGAGCTTGCTCATGGGAAAATACCTCCTGTTGATTTCCTCGTTCGTTATGCTCGATTCGTTATGATCTCTGAATGATGGCTTACAGAGAACCGTCCCAGGTGCTGACGGAGGTGTTCTTCTTCTCCTCCTCATCGAACCAGCGCATGGTCACGGTCTTGGATTCTGTATAGAAGCGGAAGGCGTCCTTGCCGTGACAGTGCAGATCGCCGAAGAAGGACTTCTTGTGTCCGGAGAAGGGGAAGACGCCGATGGGCACCGGGATGCCCACATTGACACCGACCATGCCGCCGTCGGTGCGGCTGACAAACTCGCGGGCATAGTAGCCGGACTGGGTGAAGATCACGGAACCGTTGGCGAAGGGGTTGCGGTTCATGATTTCCAGGCCTTCCTCAAAGTTCTTGACCCGCTTGATGCACAGCACGGGTCCGAACACTTCACGGGTGCCGATGGTCATGTCCTCGGTCACATGGTCAAAGATGGTGTGCCCGATATAGTAACCGTTCTCGTACCCTTCGACCTTGACATTGCGGCCGTCCAGCACCAGCTGTGCACCCTCCTCAATGCCCTTCTCGATCCAGTCGAGGACGAACTTCTGATGTCCCTTGGAACCCACGGGACCCAGATTGGAGGTCTTGTCATAGGCAGGACCGATCTTCTGCTGCTTGCACAGGCGGACGATCTCGGCCACCAGCTCGTCTGCAATGCTCTCCTCTGCCACCACCACGGGCAGGGCCATGCAGCGCTCGCCGGCGCAGCCGAAGGAGGAGTTCATGATACCGGCCGCAGTCCTGGTGATGGGCGCATCTGCGAGCACCAGGGCATGATTCTTGGCCTCGCACAGGCACTGTACGCGCTTGCCGTGGGCGGCAGCGGTGGAATACACATGCTGACCAACGCTGGTGGAGCCCACGAACGTGATGCCGTTGACATCCGGATGCGTCAGCAGGAGCTCCGCTTCATTGCGGGAACAGGGGACGATATTGAAGATGCCATCGGGGATCCCGGCTTCCTTATAGAGCTCTGCGAAGCGAAGGGAAGTCATGGGGGTGGTGGAGGCAGGCTTGAGAATGAAGGCATTGCCGCACACGATGGCAAGCGGTGCCATTCAGCCCACGGGGATCATGGCGGGGAAGTTCCAGGGAGCGATGCCGGCAAACACACCGATGGGCTCGCGGTAGAGCGTGGTGTCATAGCCGGAGGAGGTGTTCATGAGGCTCTCACCCATGAGAAGACTGGGGGCCGAGCATGCAAGCTCCGTCATTTCCAGGGCCTTGCCCACGTCGCCTGCCGCCTCAGACCAGCACTTGCCGTTCTCGGTGGCGCACAGAAGGGTCAGCTCGTCCATGTGCTCCTCAATGAGGTTACGCAGCTTCATCATGATGGACGCCCGCTTGCGCACGGGGGTGTTTTTCCAGGCCGGGAAGGCGGCGCGGGCGGCACGGATGGCCTCCTCGACCTCATCCTGCGTGCACTGGGGCACCTGGGCGATGGCCTCACCCGTGGAGGGGTTGTAGATGGTGTTGTACTTTTCGGACTTTGAGTCCACAAACTGTCCGCCGATGAAGGGTTTCATGATTTTAAGTTCACTCATGCGCTTCGTCTCCTTATCCATGGTCTGTGATGTTGCTTTCTGAGATAACAGGTCTGGTCTTACAGCTGTGACACCACGGTGCCGCAGGCTGCTTTCTTTTCCTGAATGAATGCCTCCAGCGCATCCTCTGTGGGCATGTCCCTGGAGCAGGCGTGGCTTGCCACCAGCATGGCGGCGCTGGCACTGCCGCGCTCGAGGGCGTCGGGGAGTGCGCGACCTGCCATCAGGGCGTGCAGGAAGGAGGAAGCATAGCCGTCCCCGCCGCCAAAGCCCTTGAGGGCCGTGACCGGGAAGGGCTTCACCAGCCAGTTTCCGTCCTCCCTCGAGTAGGCGCGGGATCCTTCCTTGCCGTGCTTGATGACGCACACCTGAGATTGCTTTTTCAGCCAGTAGGTGGCGCTGCACTCGTCGGTACCGTCAAGCCCCAGAAGGCGCTCCATCAGGTCAAACTCCTCGCGGCTGCCCATGATGATGTCTGCCTTCTCGGCGACGAGGGAGGTGTAGATGGAAATCTCGTCCTGGCTCTTCCAGGTGTAGGCCCGGTAGTCGGCATCAAACACCACCGGCACGTGATTTCGAAGGGCGAAGGTCAGCGCCTTGAGGCTGGCTTCCCTCGTCGGGGATATGCACAGTGCGGTGCCCGAGATCAGAAGGCATGCGGAGGAGGCAATGTAGGCCTCATCCACATCGTCCGGGGAGAGCATCAGGTCGGCCACGCCCTCCCGGTACATAAGGATGGAGGACTGGGTGGGGCTCAGCATCTCGGTGAAGGTGAGGCCCAGGTTCTCCCCGTGCTCACACCTGCGGATGTGGGATACGTCGATGCCCTCCTGGACAAAGTAGTCCGTCACAAAGGTGCCGAACTGATCATCCGAGACCCTTGCGAGAAAGCCCACCCTGTTGCCGAGACGGGCCATGCCCACCGCGATGTTGGCGGGGCTTCCGCCGAGGTAGCGGTTGAAATTCTGACTCTCGTTGAGCGGCCGGTTGTAGTCCGTGGGATTAAAGTCGATGGCCACCCGGCCGACGGGGATGATGTGCAGCTGCTTTTCAAGGTCAAAAGAAATCAAGGTTCTCCTCCTGTCCGCCGGCCCTTCAGCCGGCCTTTCCTTCGGATCCAAACAGACGGATGTAACGGGATACCACCTCGCACACCGCCTGCTCGGAGACGGCGATGTTGCGGAAGATGTCGTCCCCCTGGCAGGCCATGGCCTGTGCCCGGAAGATGTCGGTGGCAATGTTGATCTTGCGCATGCCGAGCAGGACCAGCTTTCTGAACTGCTCATCACTCAGCCCGCTGCCCCCGTGAAGCACCAGGGCGGAGCGCAGTTTGCCGCGAAGCTCCTCCAGCACCTCGTAGTGGAGGTGTGGCAGCTGCGTATAGAGGCCATGGGCGTTTCCGATGCCCACGGCGAGGGCATCGATGCCGCTTCCGTCCATCAGAAGGGCATCTTCCATCGATGCGATGACCTCGGCACACTCCGTGCCGTCCTCATTCCGCCCGATCTGGCCGACCTCCGCTTCCACTGCGGCGCCGTATGGTGCTGCGGCCTCCACGACCGAGCGCGTGAGGGCGAGATTCTCCTGGATGGGCCGGTCCGATGCATCACACATGACGGAGGTAAAGCCAAGATCCAGTGCCTCCCGGATCACATCCAGGGTTTTTCCGTGATCGAGGTGTACCGCGACCGGCACGGATGCGCGCTCTGCCGCAGATCGCATCATGGGGCCGATCAGGGAGAGGGCCGAGTAGGCCAGCCTGGATTCTGCGATCTGCAGAAGGACCGGCGCGTGCAGGGATTCTGCCGCCTGAATGACGCCGCGGATGCATTCCATGTTGGCAACGGAAAAAGAGCCTACGGCATAGCCGCCCTCTTTTGCCTGAGTCAGAAGATTTCTCATGTTGGCAAGCGGCATGGGTCATCCCCTTTCTATGTACTCCCCGTCCCGCATCAGACAGGGGAAAACGTCTCAAAAGTCATATCGAGTATATCCAGAAGTAAACCAAAGCGCAAGGGAATGAGCCCTGAAAATACCAGAAAGTTTATCAAAAATTGCCAAAATATATAGCATCTTGGCAAAAAGTTACCCAATAAATGAAAAACACTCGCTCAAAAAAAGCCGGAGCGGTGTGCTCCGGCTGTGAAGTGTGTGTTTATGATGGCGTCTGTGAAAACTGCAGGTCAAAGTGCATGAACTGAGTCTGTTTCTGTCCCGGAGATGCGGTAGAAGAGATCTGCAGCAAAGACCCGAATCTGCCGCCCGGCACGAGGGCAGTCTCCATAGATGTCGGGTCGCCGCCAAGATCCACCTTCAGGCCAGGGAGATCCCAGCAGACGGGAGAGATCATCCGGGGATCCAGCCCCGGGGCCTCCACCTCAAAGAAAACCTCCACATCCTGGTGGATTTCTGTCAGATCCACGTCCATCATCGCACGTCTCTTTTCGGCTTTTCCATGAAAGCGTACCAGGCGCAGATGCCCGGGCTCCTGCCCCTTCTTACGCCGCCTGAGATGGAGGGTGCAGACCTGATCCTGCCACTTCCAGAAGACCACCAGCGGGTCCAGCTGATGGGATGTGTTGACGCTCCCGTCCATGCACCCGATCATGAGGGAGGGGGACAGCCATGCGGTGGCCGTGCACACACCTTCTGGCAGATCCGGGCCGCCACGCTCACACAGTTCGCGGAAGGTGCGCGTGATGGTCACGTCATCCTTGGGTTCGAGCGCCTGCGGGATCAGATGCTCCGGGATGCGGGGCGATGCGAGGACGATCAGGGGATTCTCGAAGGTCTCGGCACCCACGGGGTGGAAGGGAAAGCGCGCCTGCCCGAGGGCGAGGTAGAAAAGAGTATAGAAGGAAGTGTGCAGCGCCATGTCCAGCTCATATACCCTGGAATAGGGGCCGCAGATATTCCGCATGCTGGGCTGGTAAAAGGCGAGGATATCCGACCAGATGCCCTCCTCCAGTTCCTCCCCGAGCTTTTGCAGCCGCTCCCCGCCATACTGGCGCCAGAAGGGGAGAACATACAGATCCACGGCGCAGTAGGTTGGGGAATTGAACTCAGCCACCGCGTGATGTTCCCTGTAATCATGGAGGAGTCTTTCGGCAAGCTCCAGGCCGTAAGCCTGCCATTCGGGGCGATGCCAGTGTCTCCCCAGATACTCCAGCTCAAAGATGTGCATGCACAGGACATTGGTGTTCAGGGGCGTGAAATTGCTCTTTGAGCGGTAGATGGCGCCCTCCATGGCGTGCCCGATGGCTGCCCGCATCCGCTGTGGCAGATCCGGGGACAGGGCCGCGAGCTCGCGCTCCATATGGTGGAGCATCATCAGAAATGTCAGGGTGATGAACTCACGGCTGTTGGGCTCATAGGTGTCCCAGACCACGGGATAGGCCTGCAGCACCGCCCGGTGCAGGGCGGCGCCGAGCGGGCCTGCGGGAAGGTCCTTTAGCAGCGGGTCATGCGAGAGGATCTCATGGAAGCTGTCCTCGATCCGCTCAAGCGTCAGGTCCATCAGATGCTCTCCATAGAGCCCCAGCCGCCCGGGGTCCAGAATGCCGGAGGGCGGCTCCTGCTCCAGGGGATGGCGGAAGACACCGTGAAAGATCTCCCCCGGGGCGACCAGCTGCCGGGCCAGGACGTCCTCAATGATCCCGCGCGCCAGTGTGGCTGCCTCGGGATGCTCGGTCCGGCCTGTGAGAAGGAGGGCCAGGGCGTAGTTGAGCGTCGGGCGGTTGTCCCACCAGAGATGGTCGACGCAGGGAAAGCCCACCAGACGGCGGGCAGGGTCAAAAGATGCTTCAAAAACGGAAAGCGCGTCCGTCACAAGGATCTTTTTTTCTTCTGAGAAATCATCAAAAAGATACTGTTTTTCTGTCATCGGATCCTCCTGTCTGACAAATGGATGACAGTGCTTTTTCGGTTTGAGCATCTTATCAGGGGAAAAAGAAAAAAGCAATTGACTGATTGGAACCACGGACAGGCAACGGGCAGGCGAAGGAAAACAGAACAAATACAATTCCTGCCCCGGATTCGGGCCACAAAAGCATGCAAAAGAGAAAAATAAGGTTTCCTTTTGCCGTGCAGGTGTGTACAATATCCTGCGCTGTGCCGGGAGGGGGAGGACAGATATACCCTCTTGACACAGAATGTATACGGGTGTATAAATATGCACGTTTCACCGCACGCCTGATCCGGAAAGCCAGAAGAAATGGGGAATTCGGATCATGCATGGGATGCATAAACATGCAAAAAGAGTGAAACTCAATCCATGCACTGCATATTAGGAGGAAAAAAAGCATGGCTGCAATCAAGAAGGAAGATATCAAAAAAGTGGTTCTGGCCTACTCTGGCGGCCTGGACACTTCCATCATTATTCCCTGGCTGAAGGAAAACTATAACAATCCCGAGATCATTGCGGTTTCCGGCAATGTGGGCCAGGCAGACGAGCTGGAAGGGCTGGAGGAGAAGGCCAAGAAGACCGGCGCCAGCAAGCTCTATGTGCTGGACCTGATGGATGATTATGTGGACAACTACATCATTCCCACCATGAAGGCGGGTGCGGTGTATGAGGATTATCTCCTGGGCACGTCCACGGCGCGCCCCTGCATCGCAAAGGGCCTGGTGGACATCGCCATCAAGGAAGGCGCAGATGCCATCTGCCACGGCTGCACCGGCAAGGGCAACGACCAGGTGAGGTTTGAGCTGGCCGTGAAGCACTTTGCTCCGGACATGCCCATCATCGCGCCCTGGCGTGAGTGGAGCATCCAGAGCCGTGACGAGGAGATCGACTATGCAGAGGCCCACAATGTGCCGCTGAAGATTTCCCGGGAGACCAACTACTCCAAGGACAAAAACATGTGGCACCTCTCCCACGAAGGCCTGGACCTGGAGGACGTGGGCAACGAGCCGCTGTATGAAAAGCCCGGCTTCCTGGAGATGGGCGTCAGCCCCATCGACGCGCCGGACGAACCCACCTATGTGGAGATCGAATTTGAACAGGGCACCCCGGTGGCCCTGGACGGCACCAGGATGTCCGGCAAGGAGATCATCCTCAAGCTCAATGAGCTGGGCGGCAAAAACGGCATCGGTATCATCGATATCGTGGAGAACCGTCTGGTGGGCATGAAGTGCCGCGGCGTGTATGAGACCCCCGGCGGCACCATCCTCTACAAGGCACATGAGGCCCTGGAGAGCATCTGCCTGGACAAGATGACCATGCACGAAAAGCAGAGGCTGTCTGTGACCTTTGCAGAGCTTGTGTACAACGGACAGTGGTTCACGCCCCTGCGCGAGGCACTCACCGCCTTTGTGGACAAGACCCAGGAGCATGTGACCGGCAAGGTGAGGCTGAAGCTGTACAAGGGCAACATCATCCGTGCCGGCATGTGGAGCCCCTGGTCCCTCTACTCCGAGGACATCGCCACCTTCGGCGCCAGCGACTATGACCAGAAGGATTCGGCCGGCTTCATCACCCTCTATGGGCTTCCCATCAAGGTGCAGGCCAATGTGAATGCGGCCAACGAAAAATAAGTCTGACCCCGGCCGCGACCGGATGGATATATATGTACATGAAGAACAGGACGAATATGTAAAATGGAGGATATTGTCATGAAGAAACTGATTGCGCTGACCCTGGCACTGGTTCTGTGCCTTTCCGTGATGGCAGCCACCGCCGAGGGCTACAAGCTCGTGGAGGAAGGCAAGTTCATCTATGCCACCAGCCCTGACTTCCCGCCCTTTGAGTCCACCGACGACAACGACAATGTCATCGGCATTGAGCCTGACATCATTGCTCTCATCTGCGAGCAGCTGGGCCTGACACCCGAACCCTATGCCACCGACTTTGACGGCGCCCTGAAGGCACCGGCGGCCGGCAAGGCAGATGCTGTGGTCAGCGGTGTGACCGTGCGTGAAGACCGCAAGCTGGTCTTTGACTTCTCTATCCCCTATGTGACCATCCGCCAGGGTATCGTCCGCAAGGTCGGCAGCGATGTGACCATGGACAACCTCAAGGATGTCGTCATCGGTGTGCAGCGCGCCACCACCGGTGAAATCTATGCCCAGGAAGACTTCGGCGAGGACCACGTGGTGGGCTACGACAAGTATTCCTTCGCCTTCCAGGCACTGGTCAACGGTCAGGTGGACTGCGTGCTGGTGGACGACATGGTGGGCCAGGCTTATGTGAAGCGCATCCCCGGCCTGGAGATGGTGGAAACCACCTATGAGCCGGAAGAGTTCGCCTTCGGTTTTGACAAGGGCAACACCGAACTGAAGGAAGCCTTCGATGAGCAGCTGCAGAAGCTCCAGGACGACGGCACCATCGAGAGCATCATCCTCAGCTACAATGAATAAGCTCGTCTGATCAGATCCATGCAAAGGGCGGAACAAAACCGCCCTTTGTTTCATGTTTGCATAAGCCATTGTTTGAGCATCTTTGCATGACAACCCTCGTATGAAAACATTCAGAAGGAGTGCTTTCTTTGGAACAGTACACCGCGTGGAAAGCCATGATCATCGCCGGTGAGCCGGCCAGCACATGGCAGAAATTCTATGTCTACTTTTATCAGGCGTTTCTTGAAAATGACCGGTGGCAGCAGTATTTAAACGGCGTGGTCACCACGCTCTATGTCACGGCCCTTGCCCTGCTGCTGGGTATCGTGCTGGGTATCATCGTGGCTGTGGTCCGCACGGCGCATGACCAGCAGCTGCCGGGCAGGCACAACCCGTTTCTGGGCGTCCTGAACGCCATACTGAAGATCTATGTCACCGTCATCCGCGGCACCCCCATGATGGTGCAGCTGCTGATCATGGGCTTTGTGGTCTTTGCATCCAGCCGCAACTACGTGATGGTCGGTGCGCTGACACTGGGCATCAACTCCGGTGCGTACACTGCGGAGATCATCCGCGGCGGCCTCATGGCGGTGGACCAGGGCCAGATGGAGGCCGGCAGGTCCCTGGGTCTGAATTATGCGGACACCATGCGCTTTATCATCGTGCCCCAGGCGATCAAGGCGATCCTGCCCGCCCTCGGCAATGAATTCATCGTGCTGCTCAAGGACACATCCCTCATCAGTGTCATCGGCGGCAAGGAGCTTCTGTATGCGGCCCGCGGCGTGGTGAGCCGGACCTATGAGGCCATGTATCCCTTCCTGGGTGCAGCCTTCATCTATCTGGTCCTGGTCATGCTCTTTACCTGGCTGCTTGGAATCTTTGAGAGGAGGCTGCGCGCCAGTGATCGACGTTAAGAATCTGTCCAAAAGCTTTGGCAAACTGGAAGTCCTGAAAAATGTCACCGAGCACATCGACAAGGGAGAGTGCGTGGTGCTCATCGGGCCCTCCGGCTCCGGCAAGTCCACCTTCCTTCGCTGCCTGAACCTTCTGGAGACACCCACCGAGGGTGAGGTCATCTTTGAGGGCGTGACCATCACAGATCCCAAGACCGACATCAACAAGATGAGGCAGAAGATGGGCATGGTGTTCCAGCATTTTCATCTGTTCCCCAACATGACCGTGCTGAAAAACATTACGCTTGCGCCTGTACGCACCGGGCTCATGAGCAAGGAGCAGGCAGAGCAGAAGGCGCGCGAGCTGCTTCGCAGGGTCGGCCTTGAGGACAAGGCGAACAGCTATCCTGCCCAGCTTTCCGGCGGACAGAAGCAGAGAATCGCCATCGTCCGTGCACTGTGCATGGAGCCGGACGTGATGCTCTTTGACGAGCCCACCTCGGCCCTGGATCCCGAGATGGTGGGTGAGGTGCTGGATGTCATGAAGCAGCTGGCCAAGCAGGGCATGACGATGGTCGTGGTGACCCACGAGATGGGTTTTGCCAGGGAGGTGGCCAGCAGGGTCATGTTCCTGGACGGCGGCGTGATCCTTGAAAAGGGTACGCCGGAGGAAATCTTCACCCGTCCGAAGAACGAGCGCCTGAGGTCCTTCCTGGCAAAGGTCCTGTAAGCCCAAAAGTGAAAAGAAACAAACCTGAAACGAAGCAACGAAAGAGGAACTGATATGAGCCAAGTGAACCTTCAGGGCAGATCCTTCCTGAAACTCCTGGACTACACGCCGGAGGAGATCGGACATCTGCTGGAACTGGCAGCCTCCCTCAAAAAGATGAAAAAGGCGAGGATCCCGCACCGGTATGCGGAGGGCAGCAGCATTGCACTGATTTTTGAAAAGACTTCCACCCGCACCCGCTGTGCCTTTGAGGTGGCGGCGGCAGATCTTGGCATGCATCCCACCTACCTCGATCCCTCCGGCTCCCAGATCGGGAAGAAGGAGAGCATCGCGGACACGGCGCGGGTGCTTGGGAGGATGTATGACGGCATCGAGTACCGTGGATATGGCCAGGAGATCGTGGAGGAACTGGCAAAATATGCCGGTGTCCCCGTGTGGAACGGCCTGACCAATGAGTACCATCCCACCCAGATCCTGGCAGATTTCCTGACCATTCAGGAGCACTTCGGATCCCTTGCGGGCAGAAAGCTTGTCTACATGGGGGATGCCAGGTACAACATGGGCAATTCCCTGATGGTGGGCAGTGCCAAGATGGGACTGAACTTTGTGGCCTGCGCGCCGGAAAAGTACTTCCCGGACAGGGCGCTCGTGGACACATGCAGGGCGCTGTGTGAGGAGAGCGGCGGCAGCATGTCGCTGATCTCAGACCCCAGGGAGGCCGTGCAGGGCGCAGACGTCATCTATACCGATGTGTGGGTGTCCATGGGCGAGCCGGACGAAGTGTGGGCAGAGCGGATTCAGGATCTTACGCCCTACCAGGTGACAGGCGAGCTCATGCGCCTTGCAGGGGAACAGTGCCGTTTCATGCACTGCCTGCCCTCCTTCCACGATCTGAATACGGGCATCGGGAAGAGCATCCATGAGAAGTTCGGCCTCACGGCGATGGAAGTGACGGACGAGGTCTTTGAGTCCCCCCAGTCCATCGTCTTTGACGAGGCGGAGAACCGGATGCATACAATCAAGGCCGTGATGGCCGCAACGCTGTGCGGAGTGTAACATATGGCATATTTGTGTCTGTCAGACGGACAGGTCTTTGAGGGTCAGCGGATCGGATACAGGGGCGAGAGTGCGGGAGAACTGGTGTTTACCACCGGCATGGAAGGGTATCTGGAGACTCTGACGGATCCCAGCTACTACGGACAGATCGTGATTCAGACATTTCCCATCATCGGAAACTACGGCGTGATCCCGGAGGACTTTGAGGGGAAGCCCGCCCTGAAGGGGTACGTGGTGCGGGAACTCTGCCACACGCCCTCCAACTTCCGGTCGGTATCGGATCTGGATGCCTTCCTCAGGGAGCACCGGATCCCCGGTATTTGTGGTGTGGACACGCGGCAGTTGACGAGGACCCTTCGGGAGATGGGTGTCATGAACGCCGCCATCCTGGACGAGGTTCCGGAAAACCTGGATTTTCTTTCCGGAAACCTTACGGAGGATGCGGTCAAGCATGTGACGGTGGAGGAGAAAGCAATCTATCCTGCAAAAGGCGAAAAGCGCTTCACTGTCGTGCTCATGGACTATGGCGCAAAGAAAAACATCATTCGTTCCCTGCAGGCACGCGGGTGCGAGGTGGTGGCCGTGCCGGCCCTGACGCCGCCGGATGAGGTGCTCTCCATGCATCCGGATGGGGTCATGCTGTCCAACGGTCCCGGCGATCCTGCGGAAAACACCGAGGCGATCCGGAACCTTGGGGAGATCATCGGAAAGGTGCCGGTCTTTGGGATCTGCCTTGGACATCAGCTGACGGCGCTGGCCATGGGCGGTGAGACGGTAAAGCTCAAGTCCGGGCACCGTGGCGGCAACCAGCCTGTGAAGGATCTTCTCACGGGCCGGACCTACATCACCAGTCAGAACCACGGCTATGCTGTGAAGTCCGAGACGCTCCGCGGTGTCGGCACCGAGAGATACGTGAATGCAAACGACGGAAGCTGCGAGGGCATGGATTATCCGGACAAAAACTGCTTTACGGTGCAGTTCCATCCGGAGGCATGCTCAGGTCCGAAGGACACAGGCTTCCTCTTTGACCGCTTTACTGACCTGATGGGAGGTGGCTCGCTTGCCTAAGGATCCCACGATACGAAAGGTGCTGGTGATCGGCTCCGGGCCCATTGTCATCGGGCAGGCGGCAGAGTTTGACTACGCAGGCGCCCAGGCCTGCCGTGTGCTGCGGCAGGAGGGCATCAACGTGGTGCTGGTCAATTCCAACCCGGCCACCATCATGACGGACCGGCATCTGGCGGATGAAATCTATCTGGAGCCGCTCAATGTGCCGACGCTTCGGCGCATCCTGGAAAAGGAGCGGCCGGACGGCCTGCTCTCGGGGCTTGGCGGCCAGACGGGCCTGACGCTTGCCATGCAGCTGAGCCGGGACGGCACACTGGACAGGCTTGGCGTGCGGCTGCTGGGTTCAGACCTGGAGGCCATCGAGAAGGCGGAGGACCGGGAAAAGTTCCGGGAGACGATGCGCTCCATCGGACAGCCGTGCGTGCCGAGTGAGATTGCCGAGACGCTGGATGAGGCCGTGGCGGCCGCTGAGAAGATCGGATATCCCGTGATCGTTCGCCCCGCCTTCACCCTTGGCGGGTCCGGCGGCGGGATTGCGGAGAACCCGGAGAAGTTCCGGGAGATTGCGCGGGGCGGACTGGATCTTTCGCCCATTCACCAGATCCTGGTGGAGAAGAGCATCGCCGGCTGGAAGGAAATCGAGTTTGAGACCATGCGGGACTCCATCGGCAACGTGATTGCCGTGTGTTCCATGGAGAATGTGGATCCCGTGGGCGTGCACACCGGCGACAGCGTCGTGGTGGCGCCGGCGCTGACCCTCTCCGACAAAGAGTACCAGATGCTGCGCTCCGCCTCCCTTCAGATGATCGAGGCGCTGGGCATTGTGGGCGGGTGCAATTGCCAGTTCGCCCTCAATCCTGAGAGCTTTGAGTATGCGGTCATCGAAGTCAATCCCAGGGTTTCGAGGTCCTCTGCGCTGGCCTCCAAGGCGACGGGCTATCCGATCGCCAAAATCACCACGCGCATTGCCCTGGGCTACACCCTCGATGAGATTCCCAATGATATCACCGGCAAGACCTGCGCCTGCTTTGAGCCGACGCTGGACTATGTGGTGGTGAAGTTCCCCAAGTGGCCATTTGACAAGTTTGCGGGGTCATCCAGGCAGCTTGGGACGCAGATGAAGGCGACGGGCGAGGTGATGGCCATCGCCCAAAGCTTCGAGGCCGGCCTGATGAAGGCCGTGCGCGGGGCAGAGATCTCCCTGGACACGCTGCATGCACAGCCCCTGGACACAAGGGATGTGCTCTCCCGTCTGCACGACCAGAACGACCGACGGATCTTCACGATCTATGAGGCCATCTGTGAGGGCATCTCCCTTGAGACGATCCATGAGATCACCAGGATCGATATGCTGTTCCTGAGCGGCATCCGGCGGCTGTGGGAGATGGAGCAGGCGATCCGGGACAGGTTCTCTGAGAAGACATATTTTGAAGCAAAGCGCCTGGGCTTTACGGATGATGCGATCCGGCGAATCAGCGGCAGGGAGACGCTTCCTGCCTGCCGCTTCAGCTACAAGATGGTGGATACCTGCGGGGCAGAGTTTGATGCCGTCACCCCCTACTTCTATTCCACCTGTGACAGCGTCTGTGAGTCGAGGAGCTTCCGGCGCTCCGGAAAGCCCGTGGTCATGGTGCTGGGATCCGGCCCCATCCGCATCGGGCAGGGGATCGAGTTTGACTATTCCTCGGTACACTGCGTGTGGACCCTGAGGGAGATGGGCTACGATGTGGTGATCGTCAACAACAATCCGGAGACGGTCTCCACAGACTATGACACGGCGGACAGGCTGTACTTTGAGCCGCTGCATCCAGAGGATGTCATGCAGATCATTGAGGTCGAAAAGCCGGTGGGCGTCGTCGTGGCCTTCGGTGGCCAGACGGCCATCAAGCTGACATCGTTTCTCGACAGGCATGGTATCCGGATCCTCGGCACCAGCGCCGACTCCATCGATGTGGCGGAGGACCGGGCCAGGTTCGATGCGCTCCTGGAGCGCTTCGGCATCCGCCGCCCCAAGGGCATGGGCGTGACTGGCCTTCAGGAGGCGGTCAGCGCTGCGGAGGAGCTGGGATACCCGGTGCTTCTGCGGCCTTCCTACGTGATCGGCGGACAGAACATGACCATCGTCCACAACCGGGCCCAGACAGAGAGCTACATGCGGCGCATCATGGCCGGCGGCATCGAGAACCCGGTGCTGGTGGACAAGTATATGCCCGGGGTGGAGCTGGAGGTGGACGTCATCTCCGACGGTGAAGACGTCCTGATCCCCGGCATCATGGAGCACATCGAGCGGGCAGGTGTCCACTCCGGCGACTCCATCGCTGTCTATCCGCCCTACAACCTCAATGACCGCTATCTCAAGCGGATCTGCGACTGCTCCGAACAGCTGGCTCTGGCACTTGGTACAAGGGGACTGGTGAACATCCAGTACCTGATCTGGGGCGGGGAGCTGTACGTGATTGAGGTGAACCCCAGGGCAAGCCGGACCGTGCCCTACATTTCCAAGGTCACGGGCGTGCCCATGGTGGATCTTGCCAGTCGGGTCATGCTGGGCGCAAAGCTCAGGTCGCTCGGCTACGGTACGGGTCTTTACAGGACGCCGCCCTATGTGGCGGTCAAGGTACCGGTCTTCTCCTTTGAGAAGCTGTCGGACGCCAACTCCATCCTGGGACCGGAAATGAAGTCCACGGGCGAGGTGCTGGGCATCGGCAAAACGATGGCCGAGGCCCTCTTCAAGGGCCTGACCGCGGCGGGCTTTACCCTGCCGCAGCATGGCGGCGGTGTGCTGATCTCGGTGGAGGAAAACGACTACCAGGAGATCATCTCCCTGGCCAAGCGTTTCTATGATCTGGGCCTGAAGCTCTATGCCACCTCGGGCACCGCGGGTGCCATCTCCGAGATGGGGCTGCCCGTGGAGGCAGTGCGAAACGCCACCGAGGCGGACGATATTCAGGAGCTCATGAACACAGGGCGCCTTTCCTACATCGTCTACACGGGCGCCGTGAAGGATGCCTCCGTCGGGGACTATACCCTTCTGCACAGAAGGGCCATGCAGCTGGGCATCCCCTGCCTGACCAGCACGGATACGGCAGGCGCGCTGGCGGAAATTATCGAGAGCAGGTATACGCTGGAGAACACCGAGCTGGTGGACATCAATGCCATGCGCCGCTGGAAGCGGAAGGTGCCCTTTGCCAAGATGCAGTCCTGCGGAAACGACGCCATCTTCGTGGAGAACTTTGACGGGGTGGTGACCTGCCCCGAGTCCCTGTGCGTGGACCTGTGCCGGAATCATTTCGGCATCGGAGGCGACGGGATCGTCCTCATGGAGACATCGCCCGTGGCGGATGCCAGGATGCGGATCTTCAACCGGGACGGCACGGAGGGCCAGATGGCGGGCAACCACATCCGGGGCGTGGCCAAGTACCTGTATGACAAGGGACTGGTCCACTCGGAGTTCATGACCATTGAGGCCGGGCGCGGGAAGCACCAGGTGCAGCTGTACCTGAGGGACGGCAAGGTGTCCTCCGTGTCCGTGGACATGGGAAAGGCTGAGTGCTCCCTGGAAAAGCTGCCGGTGATCTGGAAGGAGAAGACCGACCGGATCGTGAACGAGGAAGTCGAAATCGCAGGCCGAACATGGCATATCACCTGTGTCGGAATCGGAAATCCCCACTGCGTGGTGTTTGACAACGCCATTGACGGGCTGGACCTCGAGAGCATCGGGCCGCAGTTTGAGCATGCGGAGATGTTCCCGGAGCGGATCAACACGGAGTTTGTCCGCTTTGTCAATAAGACCACCCTTCGGATGCGCGTCTGGGAGCGGGGCAACGGGGAAACCATGGCCTGCGGCACCGGCGCGTGTGCAGCGGTGGTGGCAGCCGTGGAGATGGGCCTTTGCGAAAAGGGCCGGGATATCACGGTGAAGGTGCTGGGCGGCGATCTGACAGTCTGCTACACCGACGAGGGCGTCACCCTCAGCGGCAACAGCGTTCTGGTCTACGAAGGCACATTTGAATACTGAAAAATGCGGCGCAGCCACTTCCTGGCTGCGCCGATGCTTTATTTCAGGAATACGAACTCTTCCACTTCACAGATGCTGCGTCCCTCAAAGAAATTGGTCATCCACGTGTTCTGGGGACGGTCAAGCTCGGACTGAAGAAACAGAGCGTGGCGCCCGGTGATGCCATCCACCCTTGCGCGATAGATCCCGTCCCCGAGACCGAGCTGCACACAGCCGATCTCGCGGGCACCATCCAGTTCTCCCTGCTCATTGACGGTGCCGTCCACCAGCACGTGCAGGCACCCGCGGCAGCCCCTTCCCCGGATTTTGACGGCAAACTCCATGGTGTGCGTGGACTCGTCCACGCCGAAGTCAAAATACCTGTAGCCGAGG
>JAFUBA010000130.1 GCA_017460395.1 Clostridia bacterium
ATCCGGGTGACGCGCTGGGCCTGCAGGTCCGATCTCAGGGGCGTGAAAAAGTGGATCGCGCTCACCTGTCCCAGGCGGTACTCCACCACCGCGTCGTCCGACTGGACCAGGGAGATCACCGGCACGTCCAGCTCCTCCTCGGACCAGTTGAGCTTCAGGCACACCCCGCCCAGCACCGCCCCCGACTCCGCCGCCTCGCAGAGCTTGGAGTGGAGGTCGTTGCGGTCCAGGATCTCCCGGAGCCGGGCCATCTTCTTATCATTTGCGCGCTCGGTCCCTGAGATCACATACCTCGGTTCCTCCCCGAAGAGGAGGTCGGCGCTGGTGGCCGCGATGTCCGCCGCCACCGGCACGTGGATCTTCGCCTTCCCGTGCCGCCGCCAGAAGCTGTCCCGGTCCGCGGTCCGGCTGAGCTCCCCGTGGTGCCCGGAGTAGAGCGCCGCGTACCTCTGGTAATACCCCCGCCTGCGCGAGATGAGTGTGTCCCAGGCGTCCTCCGCCGTCAGATATCCGTCCATTGCCTGCCTCCATATGTGTCCGTATCCTCCAGGTAGCGCCGGAAGGGGTAGATGGCGTACTCCAGGGCGTCCAGGCAGTCGACCGGGTAGCTCCCGTCATCCAGCCGCACCCATTCGCCCTTCTCATACCCGTGCACGTCCCAGGTGGCGTTCTCAAAGGCCTCCATCCACGGGGACAGGTGCGATGCAATCCTGAGCCGATTTTCTGCGAGCAGCTGCTCTGTCAGCTCAATCCTCGCGTTGATGCCGTCCCGCTTGTCGGTGCCCTTCACGGAAACGTTCTGTATCCCATGTTCCTGGAGCGCGTTTTTGAGGCCCGTCCTAAAGAGCTTGGCCGCCGAGTCCACGTAGACTGAGATGGGCTGCCTGAGTCGCCGTCCCCAGGTCCCGAGCCATCTTGCGATGATCCCCGCGTAGGCGCTCTCGCTCATCCGCTCGTCCATGCCCTGCCTGTGGTAGACCCCGTCCAGCACCAGCACCTCCCGGTACCCCTCCGTGAAGCCCACCAGCACCGCGGCCGTGGCGTCCGTGCCGCCGAGGTCGACGCCCACGGAGAACTCCGTGAAGCGCCGCTTTTCCATCTCCCTCAGCTCCATCCCCGCCTCCCGGCCACTGAAGGACACATAGATCCTGCCGGAGGCCGCGGTCCGCAGCCCCAGGATGTCCGCCTTATACCAGACGGAGGCCTTGTTGTACTTGGACAGTTCCCTTTTCAGCTGCTCCGGGCTCAGGGACAGGTTGTTCTCCGCCGTCAGGTGTGCATAGTTAAACCCCGGGTTTTCGCCGCGCTCCGCCTTCTCCTGCTGGAAATCCAGAAAATCGTGGTAGAACCAGTGTCTCGGGGTTTTCGGATTCAGGTCCAGAAACAGCTGGCGCTTACTGGATGCCAGAGTTCTGTCCATGACCTCCTGAAAGAAGGTCTGGTGGCACTCGTTGACCTCGGTGATGTAGGCCGTGCCGTAGCTGTGACCCTTGATCATGGCGGCGTCGTTGCTTCGCCGCCCGCCGGCGAGCAGCACGATCTTCTCCCCCGTCCGGGTGTGGATGTACAGGGCCTCCCGGCCCATGTACTTTTTCAGCTGGCACCTGCCCGCAAACAGGGACATGAGGCCGAAGCCGTTGGCATCCAGGATATTCATCTTGGCGGCGGAGATGCTGACCCCCGCCGCCAGATGCAGTTTGTCCGGATGTTCCTCGAGGCACAGCGACCAGGCGATGGCGTTGAGAATGTTCTTTCCCGCCCTCTTTCCGCCCTCTGCCACGTTCAGCCAGGCTCCGTACATAGCACCGGAGAGGTACTTCACCTGCTTTACGTCAAACTCGGCGTAGCGGCTCATGCATGTTCAGTCCCGGCGTATGTGTCCCCGCGCAGAAGCTCCTCCACCTCGTGCTCGGTTGCATATTCATCGCGCACCGTACCCTTCTCGATCTCCTCGAAGGTTCTCGGGCGCCTCGGGTGCATGAGGAGCTCCGCCAGGGTGGCATAGCCCTCCGGCAGGTTCTCCGGTGTCTTGCTGCTCAGCCGCTCCAGCTTTTTCTTCTGCAGCTCCAGCCGCTCGCGGCCCTGGGCGATCTTCTCGTACTCACCCCAGAGCTTGAAGTTCCCGCCCACGATGGCCTCCATGACCCGGATCGCCGCGATGGCAAGGTAGGTCCGCTTGCTCTCCGGGTAGGCCTGGAGCTCATTGTAGAGCTTCTGATCGCTCTCCACGGGCGCCGGATGGCTGAGGGCCATGTCGATGATCTCGTACATCTGAAGCCGTTCGCCTTCCGCCCGCTCGGGAATCTTCCCGGGATCGAGGTCGCCTGCGAGCAGCGCAATCAGTTCGTTTTCTCTTTCCATGTCCGCCTCCTTTGTTTCGTGTCTTTCTCTTTTGCTGTCATTGTGAAATGTCTGGTTCATGTGGATGATTCCCTGTGTTTCTGCTTCCTGCGCGCCGGAAGCGCTGGCGGCGGATCCCGCAGGCGGCCTCCACGCAAAAAGAGCATCCCTGAAGGCTTACTTCAGAAATGCTCTTATGCTTTTACAGCTTCCTGCCCCTTGGGCCAGATCCACCGTCAATGACATATTACCACGTCTGCAAGAAAAATGGTGTCAGATTTGTGCCAGGTTTGTGTCAGTTTTGTGCCATGTTTGTGCCACTTTTGTGCGCACGCACCGTCTTCAGGGCCCGAGATCTTCTCAGAACAGGGTGCAGATCCAGGCGGCGAGCGCAGAAGCCGCCGGGAAGATGACCAGGAGCTTTAATAGCTGACTTTTCAGGTTGTATCCGTACTTCCTGCCGTTGTACACGCCCGCCACCTCCGGATAGTAAAACTGGAAGAAGCGGAATCTGCAAAGAAGGAACCAGTCAAAGAAGACCATGTCGTAGAGCTTGTAGATGGTGAAGATGAGCACAAATCTTGTGAAGAACTGAGAGAACGTAAACCCGCTTCTGAATCCGTCCCAGATCGAGGCCGCTCCCACGCCGAGGATCATCAGGATGCTGAGGACCATCAGCACCCAGCCCATGGCCCTTGCGCCTAAGAACAGTTCTTTTTCTCTTGGCCGGATGACCTCCTGGGCTTCCTTTGGCGCCGAGGAGAAGAACTTCTTCTCCTGGACAAAAGCCACCGCCGACAGCAGCATGATGGTGATCGCAACACAGAACACAATGGCCAGAAATACAGTAAACAGCATATGATTCCCCTCCCTGATACTTCTTTTCTTGAAAGACCGCGCTTTTTGCACGGTCAGACAGCCTGATTTTGCCCCATGGCGCGTGTAAGCTCCTTTGCCAGCAGCTCCGGCTTCAGGGCCGCGAGGCCGCCGTGTCCGATATCCTCAAACACCCGAAACACGGTCTGCGGCAGGTGTTTCCTCATGTAGGCGATGTCGCCCTTCCGGTCTTTCTCCTCGGCTTTTGCATACCAGTATTCGATGTGCCCGCAGTCCACCTGGACCTTCTCTGGCATGGCGTAATTATTGCAGGATTCAAAGGTTCGCCAGATCGTTTTCGGGCTCATGTGCCGGAGGACTCTCACGATGTATTGCAGGTCCTCTTCAGTGTAATCGTCTGTGGAGAAGGCTTTCTTCAGGATGTTCAGACCTCCGACCTTCCCCATGGAAATCAGGAGAAAATCCCTGATGGCGATCAGTCTCGTCACGATCCACGGAAGCTGATACGGCGTGATGCCGCCGTCGATGACAGCACTGCGAACCTTCACCCTCCTGTCCGCAAGGAACCTGGTCACCACCGCGCCGCCCATGGAGCAGCCGTAGATACACTCGATCTTACTGTGATTGTGCGAAGTCAGCCACGATGCCAGCTCCTCTGCGATCTCCTCCACGCTGGTAAAATCCGAGCGGCTCTCTGTATCATAGCCCGGAAGCGCAGGAACGATCAGATGATATTGCTCCTGCATCAGCGGAATGACGTACTCGAAGTAATCCCACATGACGACGGAAGGGTGCACCAGCACGACCACCTCGTCATGACTCTGGCCAAATTCATGGATTGTCATATCGTCTCACTCCATAGCTCTGCGCTCACGATGCTGTGCATGTCACGCTTTGTGTTCACCCTGGAAAAATGCGCTGATATCCGCAATGATCTCCCGCTCTCCTTCGCGGCCCTCCGGGAGAAAGGTGAACACCGGCCAGGCATGCGGCACGCCCTCTTTGATTTTGATCTCGTAATCCTTCACGCCGCAGCGGCGGAAGGACTTTTCATAGTCCGGCGCAATCCCGGCAAAGACCTCGTCCCCTGCAAAGTACATGATGACCTTCGGGAAGCCGGTGTAATCGTCCTCGTCCGCTTTCCCCAGAATATACTGCGGCAGATCCCCGTTCGGGTTGTAATACTTCACCATCGTTTCAAACATATTCCAGTGAAGCAGGGGATCGCGCTGATCTATCTCCTTCATCCGCTCCTTTGCCTCGTCGCTCATCAGAAGCCCGGAGCAGGACACCGGGATCATCATCCCCGGCATCGGCAGATCCGGATATTTCTGCACCATATGCCGCCCGGCCTGAAACAGCACGTCTGCCCCGCCCGAGAACCCCAGCCACACGATGTTTTCCGGGCGGAATCGTTTCATCATGGTCTCATGCACCCGGATGGTGAACTCCGTTTCATTCATCAGGTCATAGTCCGGCAGAAGCGGATAGAGCGGGATCCACAGTTCTGCACCGGTTTCTCGAATGTAGTTTTTCATGGAGCTCTGATAGGGCAGCTGCCAGCGTCTGGAGCCGCCGCCCGGGAAATACACAATGGCTTTGTCGGGATCCGTTCCTGTTTCCTTCCCGACGATGATGTGAAAACCATTCAGCTCCTCATCCCGAAACTCAAAGCCCCTGATCCTGGGCAGCGCGAACCTGAACTTCTTTTGCGCGTCATATGAAGCCTGCCTGAATTCCTCATAGCTCTCCTCCTGATGGGGAGTGCTGCCCTTGACGACCTTGCGGACAATGGGTTTTAAGATGCTGTACAGAAGACTCATCCTGAATGCTCCCTGCTCATATATGCTTCCATCACGCTGTCTTTTCCATGACTGCGATTTTGTTTGAAAGATTCCGGATCGGCCTGATTTTCCCGATCACCTTGTAGATGGGATACATGACCGCCATGCCCTCCACAAGACTTCTGTCCTCCGTCAGATGAAATGATGGCGAAAGCCGGCAGATGTCCGCGCCGCTTTTTGTACCCCATGTAAATTTCGCGCCGCTCTGGTCGATGGATTTCTCCCTGACGTGCTTTACCACCAGCGGAGACATGTATTCCAGAAATACCGTGACCCGACACGACCCGAAATGCGATGCAATGATGTCCAGCATCTGTTTGACATCCTGCTCCGTAAGATACATGCTTAGCCCCTCCACGATGACCAGAAGGTCGCCCGTGACTGTGCCAGTCGGCGCTGTCCATGTTTCGTCCATGGCCGAGGCAGCGATCATGGATATGCGACCTTCTTCCTGCAGAAACTGCTTTCTGACAGCTATGGTTTCGGGAAGGTCCAGATTGAACCATCGAATTTTCCCATTGTCGACACGGTAGACGCGGGTATCCATACCACAGGCAATGTTGATCACGGTGGCTTCAGGATGTGCGTCTATATATCGCTTTGTCATGTTGTCCAAGAGGATCGTTCTGGCAATGACACCGGCACTCATTTTGAAGTCCCTGTCCGCCGCAGCAAAGTCGTAGTCGAGCTGATTCACGATCTCAATGGCCTGCGGATCCCAGATCAGCGGTTTTTCTTTTTGCGATTCTTTTGCCCTTGCATACAGCGTTTGAAGCATCGTCTCCGGCACACCTGTCATTTGAGCCTTTTCCATGTTTCATCGTCTCCTTACCATTTCTGCCAGTTTTTTTCAGCCACTGGTCAATGTAGGTCCGTGTTTCCAGGCATCCCTTTTTGTTCTTTTCCCGCCCTGAAGAAAAAACAGATGAGCGCCACAGGGCCCACCGGTCATCATCTTCAGCATAGCTTCCGGGCGGGCAAAGTGCGTCCCGTGCTCATACATATCCAGCCGAATACCGGGGCTGCATGATCGATTGCTTTTCTGATGTCCTCCGGGGGAAAGTCCATGACTCCTTTTCTCCGGCAGAAAGAACGCTGAAGAGCAGATCATGAGAAGCAGCAGCACACACATCATCAGCGTCAAATGACCGCTGTGAACAGTTCCTCTCTTTTTTACCCCGAAGTATTAGGAATAGCTAACTCATATCCAAAAAAGTCACGTACAAAGCATATCCGATCCAGTTTCACGAGATTCACAGGCTGATTCCGGCACATCTTTGTCACGGTGTTCTGCGTGGCCTCCGCCGCCCTTTGGAGCTCCATGCGGGTCATATGCCGGTCTGCCAGCATGTTTCATCTCTTGGTTTATGATATCGATCTATCGCCTTGCTTTCCTCGCAGAACTTATGTTAGTAACCACTAACCATGATAGTCTTGTACGCGCTCAAATGTCAATGGTCTGTTTCACATATCGCGAAGGTAAACGCAAAAAGCGCCGCGTGATGCGGCGCAGTTTGCTGAAATGAAAATCGTATCAACCCGAAGACCAGCTCTGGTCCCTCCAGATCTTTCCGGGAACGGGTTTCCACACGTGATCATCTTCACTCTTCCCGGAGAAAATACGTGATGGCTCCTTCGTTGGATGTAAAGATCAGGGCTGTTTTCCCGTCGGCCTCAGCAATTTCGTAGTTGCCGGGGGTCACGGTTTCGGCAGCAGGATTCAGAGAGATATAGACACCTGCATCCTTTCCATCCTCAGCATCCTGGTCGAAGGCAAAGAAGGTGTATTCTGCGGTCAGATTCAGGTCTCCGGTACCCATGAAGTCTGCATACGTCTTACCATTTCCATCCGGGGAGAGCACGATAAACATTTGGGCATTCCCGTATTCCGGGAAAGGAGTAAAGTCACAGTCCCATGTGCCTGCAAGGCTTGCGCGCTGAGCATCTGTCTCCTCGTTGACCATGGAGGCAAGGTTCTCCATCATGAACAGAGAGATCACGTTTTGAAGCGTATCTTCGTTTTCTTCAGTCATCGCCGAGGTCTGAATGGCCGAGCCTACCCAGTACGCATAAGGGCCATCCAGAAGGTTTTCCACATTTTCTTCCGTGTCAGCATAGCGGAATTCCAGATGGAAGGTGGTGCTCGGTGTGTCCGGGAACATCAGCAGATATTGGAATTCACCGGCATCCGCTTCCTGTGCCTGATACAGGTATCCGGCCATATTCACCTCATACTCCTGATATGTCCCCGTGGCAGCGGATTCTTTGACAAAGGCATAGGTGTAGGTGACACTGCTGCCGTCGGCTCGGGTGTAGGTGATGGTCTTTCCGTCTTCACCGCCAAAGGAAATGGTTGCCACATCGCCCACGAAACCGCAGAAGAAATTGGGCGCAGTGGCATTCTCTCCGTAACCCGGCGCGCTGATGGTTGATTTCACATAGGCGACCACGTCATCCGCAGAAGAACCGCCGACAATGGCTGCAGCATAATCGTGCCAGTAATGATCGTAATCGCTGTTGAGTGTCGCACCTTCAAAGAGCGGCTGATACTCACCAACGACCTGAGAGAGGAAAGTCTCCCCTGCATCGGCTTCTTCCGCTCTTGCGTTGACTCCAGCAGCACCCGCAAAAAGCAGGATCACTGCCGCCATACAGGCCAGAACCCGGTTGAGCTTCATGTACATTGTTTATTCCCTCCTGAAAATATATGCGGCGCACCTTGTTAGGTGCCGCTAACCGTATTATAATGACCCCAAAATGACTCACAACACTTTTGTAGTCATGTTGAAAATATTTTTGAAGGAGAATCCTGCATGAACTTATTCAGCGTGGACAAGCGAAACAATGTACGCGAGAACATGCTTGAGGAAGGCTTTCTTTTGCTGAAAGAAGGGGGCTTGAAAGCGATCAATATTGATTACATTACGCGGCAGTGCGGCATTTCCAAAGGAAGTTTCTACTCATTCTTTGAAACGAAAGCAGAGTTTGTTTATGCAATCATGATGCACAAACGCAATCAGGCAAAGCAGAAGCTTCAGGAATATTTGCACGAAGGGAAACTCAGTTTTGATGATTTGTATCAATACCTTCTCTGGCTTGCCAAAAGCGATCTGGACATTTTCTCTCACCTGTCCGAAAAGGAACAGAATGAATTAAAACAACTTTGGCCGGAGTCATATTTCAACAACGATGCCAATAATATCAGTACCGTTTCTCTGGTCATCAGTCACATAGCACATCCCAGAAAGGATGCAGACATGCTGCTGTTTGCAAATGCCATGAAGCTTGTTGCCCTGGCAAAAGCAGAAAAGCGCGTATTCTCAGAAGCGGCATTTGACAAGATGATCGAAACGCTGATTCGTCTCGCCTGCGAATGTGTCAGCCTGACATCATAATGTTAACACACCTTGTAACCAGACAGCAGAAAATACGCGGCAAACACAATTGATTTCGGAAGGTGGAAATTCCTATGTTTTTGGACAGTAGTTCCAATCTGATTTGGACGGTAGTTCCAGTCATTTTGGGACGATTTTTTTATGGCCGTATACAAGAGGTTACCGCGTTCTTAAACATATAAAATTTATTCATATTCTTTACATATTATTGGTCAGTGTTCTAATTTGATTTGTACGAATATACTATAACCACGCCCCTTGATAACCCCCATCCTACTCTGCAGACAAGATGAACCGCAGAGCTTTTTTTATATCGCTGTTTCCTGTAAGATGAAAAAAGAGCAGGTGTCCCACCACTCTGCTCAAAATCTATTCTACCCCGCGAAAGGAAGAATCGACTATGATCATCTTAACAAGCTCCAGCCCGAAAATCAAGGAAGCAACGGAGGAGCTGGAAAA
>JAFUBA010000131.1 GCA_017460395.1 Clostridia bacterium
AAAGAGCGGCGCCAAGGCCTATCTGGTCAACACCGGCTGGAACGGCACCGGCAAGCGCATCTCCATTCGGGATACCCGCGGCATCATCGACGCGATCCTCAATGGCGACATTCTCAATGCGCCCACCAAGAAGATCCCTTACTTCGACTTCGAAGTGCCCACTGAGCTCAACGGTGTGGACAGCGGCATCCTGGATCCCCGGGATACCTACGAAGATCCCAGCGTCTGGGAAGAGAAGGCCAAGGATCTGGCTGGCCGGTTCATCAAGAACTTCAAGAAGTATGAGTCCAACGATGCCGGCAAGGCACTGGTGGCAGCAGGTCCCCAGCTGTAATTGAACAATGGAAAAGCGTGTGCAGTTTTCTGGCTGCACACGCTTTTGTTTTTTGTCTCTCAGTCTGCCTGAACCAGTCCCTTGCGTTCCATGTATTCCTGCTGCAGGTCCATGAAATCATTGACCAGGGAAGCGGCCAGGATGGCCTCATCGGGTGTGAAGTTGTTCTGCTCGGCAATCGCTTCTACGATATATTCAAAGGCATCGTCTTCTTCATAGTACGCACTGCCGCCGTTGCCCTCATCATCGAGGACGCCGGTTTCATGCATGAACCGAAGGTCGGCATCAATGCACTGCGCGAGGATCTTGTCCACCAGTTCGCTCAGTGCCCTGTGCTCGGTTCGATCGATCTTTCGCATCATAAAGGAGAGGGCTTCGCCCCGGTCATAGCCTTTCATTAGGTATACCTCCGACAGAATGTCTCGTGCAGGGAATGGTTTCAGAAATCTCAGGAAATCGCTTCTTCGAAACGGTCCAGCGTCTCAGAAAAGACCTTCATGGCCTCACGCAGGGGTTCAGGCGAGCTCATGTCGATGCCCGCCAGCTTCAGTGCTTCGATGGGCGGCACGGAGCAGCCGGCGGAGAGGAACTTGCGGTAGTCTTTCACAGCACGCTCACCCTCTGTCAGGATCTTTTCCGACAGGGAGATGGCAGCGCAGAGGCCTGTCGCATACACATACACGTAGAAGGCACGGTAGAAGTGGGGGATACGCATCCACTCATACTTGATGAAGTCGTCCACATCGCATACGCGGCCATAGTAGGTCTTGTTCAGCTCCAGGTACACCTGGTTCAGGGTATCCTGGGTGAGGGGCTGTCCCTTCTGTGCCATATCATGCACGATCTTCTCAAACTCTGCAAACATGGTCTGCCTGAAGCACGTGGTTCTGAACTGTTCCAGGAAGTGGTTGAGCAGGAATGCCTGAGCCTTCTTCTCCGGGAACTGGGTCAGAAGATAGCGCATCATGACGGCCTCGTTGCAGGTGGAAGCGACCTCTGCCACGAACAGGCTGTAATCGCGCTTGGGCGAGGGCTGATGGGTGTTGCTGTAGTAGGAGTGCATGCTGTGGCCGAGCTCATGGGCGATGGTGAAGGCGGAGTCCAGGTTGTCATTGTGGTTCAGAAGCACATAGGGGTGTACATCGGCCAGACTTCCGGAGGAGAAGGCACCGGAGGACTTGTGGAGCGTCGGATAGACATCCATCCAGCGGTGATCATGGGCCTCACGGAGCTTGTCCAGGTAGTCTTCGCCCATGGGCTTCAGGCCGTCCAGCACCAGCTGGAATGCCTTCTCAAAGGGGAGGTTCATCTCATAGTCAGAGACGATCGGGGCGTAGAGGTCATACATGTGAAGCTCGTCGACCCCCATGGCCTTCTTCCTCAGCTCCAGATACCTGTCCAGAATCGGCAGGGACTCGTGCATGACGGAAATCAGATTGTCATAGACGACCTCCGGAATCTCCAGGGGCTCCATCGCAGCCTGACGGGCCGACGCATAGTGGCGGACAGAGGAGAGCACGACGTCGGATTTGACAGCGGTGGAGCAGATGGAGGAAATGGTGTTGCCATAGGATCCGTAAGTGTGAAAGATGTGTTCAAAGCTCTGTTTGCGCACATCCCGGTCGAGAGCTTCGCGGTACTGGGAAAAGGTGCCCTCGGTCAGGGGCTCGGTGGTGCCGTCCGGGAGGACCATATCCGGGAACTTCATGTCCACAGCGGTGAGCATGGAGAAAATGGCATCAGGTCCCTGGACAATCTCGCCCATCTGGGCCAGGATCGCTTCTTCGCCCTTGGTGAGCGTATGCGGCTTCTGGAGAAGGAGGCGCCGGACAAACTCGCTGTAGTCAGACATATCGGGATCATTCTGGACCGCCAGCAGGTCCGCTTCCGGCATCTCCAGAAGTTCTGGTTCCAGGAAGGCGCCGGCGGACATCAGGCGGACGTACAGTCCGCGGGCCCGGTCGGTCATGGCCTGGGCATTCTGGTCGCCGTTGTCGGCTTCCTTTGCGAGGAAGGCATAATCATACACCGGCGTGATCTCATCGCCGAGACGGTACCAGCTTCGGATGGCCTCCCTGGGATTCTCTGCCACGTGGCCCTCGAGACGTGCAAAGGCAGCCGTCTCCTCCTCGACCTTGTGGAAGGCAGCCTCCCACGCATCCTGTGTCGGGAAAATGTCTGCGAGGTTCCACAGGTATTTCGGGTCGATCTCATCCCTTCGCGGGATCTTCTTTTCTGCTTCAGACATATGCTTTTCTTCCTTTCTGATGCTATCTGATGATCTGATTCCGTTATGCTTTCTTCACATATTCAAGGCTCCGACGCACTGCAGGCTGAGAGGCGCCGTTTGGGGTAAAGGTGATCTCACGCCCGGATGCATCCAGGGCGATGACGCCCGTGGAGCCCTGCACTATGCGGTCCCGCATGAGCAGTTCCAGCAGCTTTTCCGTGAGCACTGGCCCACCGCCACGGGTCAGGCAGTCCTTCCATATTGTGAAGTGGCACCCATTGCCGGTCCTGTACTCGGAGCAGGAAAAGGCACTTGACGATTCCGTGATGTTTCCTTTCCCGCAGAGGGGACAGGTGAGTCCCTTCACCACAGCCCGGCCCTTATACGATACCCTCAAAGAGGGCTGCGATGCGCCCTGCGGGGTAAAGAGCACCTCGCCCTGATCCACCGCCAGCGAGATCGTGCCCGTGGATCCCTGGACCGTGTGATTCTGCAGGAGAAGTTCCAGAAGCTTCTCCGTCAGATCTGGCCCTCCGCCCTTTTTCAGGCAGTCCTTCCAGAGAATAAAGCTGCATCCGCTGCCCGTCTTTCCTTTGTTCTGGGAGCAGGAGAAGGCCTGCGGGGATTCTGTGATGTTTCCCTTCCCGCACAGGGGGCAGGCAAGCCCCTTCAGGGTCTTATTCCTCTTCCTGCCTCTTCTGTCTTCCTCGGGAAAGCTGGCCTGCTTTGCTTCGCCCCTGGCATAGTCGACAAGGTAGGTGGAGAAGCGGCGGATACTCTCCATGAAGGCATCTGCATCCTGGGAACCGTCGGTGATCTTTTCAAGCGCCAGTTCCCATTTGCCGGTGAGTTCAGGGGAGGTGATATCCTCTGGCATCACGTCGATCATCTGAATGCCCTTATCGGTGGCGATCAGGTTCTTGCCCTTTCGCATGGCATAGCCCACCTTGACGAGCCGCTCGATGATCGCCGCCCGCGTGGCCGGCGTGCCGATGCCGCTGCCCTTCATCTGCTTCTGGATCTCCTCGTCCGTGGCTTCCTTTCCGGCATTTTCCATGCTGCCAAGGAGAGATGCATCCGTGTGATGGCTCGGGGACTTGGTCATGTCGTCCTTGATGGTGGTCTTTTTGACCGTCCTCACGTCCCCGACGGCAAGCGGCGGCAGTGCAGTCTCCTCCTCTGCATCCGAAGACGCCTTCTTCTTTTTCGTGGGCGGCGCGGACAGGGGCGGCACATCATGCCAGCCGTTCTGCGTCACGACGCGGCCGTTGGAGCGGAAGGTATGGCCCTCCACCTCCGTGATCACCTTGGTGGCATCATACTCGTAGGCAGGATAGAACGCCGCGATGGTCCGCCTCGCCACCATGTCATAGAGCTTCTGCTCGTCCGCGGAGAAGGAAGAAGGGTTCACCTTTTTGGTGGTGGGGATCAGTGCATGGTGGTCGGTGACCTTGCTGGCATCCACAGTCCTCTTGGTGACCGGAAGATTCCCTCCCGGCAGTGCCCCGGGCACATACTGCTGATAGCTTTCCGGCAGGTTATGCAGGGTCTGCACCACCTTGGGGATCATGTCCGGAGGCAGATGACGGCTGTCGGTGCGGGGGTAGGTGAGTGCCTTGTGCGTCTCGTAGAGGCTCTGGGCCAGCTTCAGCGTCTTGTCCGCCGTGAAGCCCAGGAGCTTGTTTGCATCCCTCTGAAGCGTCGTCAGGTCGTAGAGCTGCGGCGGGGGCTCCTTCTTGGGCTGCGTCTGGGCAGAAACTACGCGTCCCTCCTTGCCCTCGACGGCCTTTGCGATGCCCTCCGCATCCGCGTGTTCCTTCAGGTGCGTGTCCGGATCCAGGCCTGGATGGAAGTAGGTCCCTGTATAATCGCCGAAGTCCGCGCTCAGCGTGGAAAAGCCCTCAGGCTTGAAGTTTTCAATCTCTTTAAAGCGCCGCACCAGGATCGCAAGGGTCGGCGTCTGCACGCGCCCGACCGACAGCAGCACGTCATAGCGCAGGGTGAAGGCCCGGCTTGCGTTCATGCCCACCAGCCAGTCCGCCTCGGAGCGGCACTTGGCGGAGCGGTAAAGCCCGTCATAGTTGTGCCCGGGCTGGATCGCCTGAAACCCGTCATGGATCGCCTCATCGGTCATGGAGTTGATCCACAGGCGCTGAAAGGGTTTCTGGCATTTTGTCTTCTCGTAGATATAGCGGAAGATCAATTCACCCTCCCGCCCGGCATCTGTCGCGCAGATGAGGCTGTCCGTGTCGGGATCATTGATCAGCTTCTTGACCACCTGGTACTGATCCCGAGAGGCGTGAATGACCTTGAGCGGAATGGTGTCCGGCAAGATGGGCAGGGTGTCATAGGTCCATTTCTTCCACTTGAGGTCGATCTCGTCCGGCTCCTCCAGTGTGACCAGGTGACCCACGGCCCAGGTGACAATGTGGTTCTGGCCGATGAGGCATCCCTGGCCTCTGGTCTGGCACCCCAGCACACGGGCAATGTCCCGCCCGACGCTGGGCTTTTCGGCCACCACAACGATTTTTCCCATAGGTTTCCTCACAATCAAGCAGCGAACGCATATGTTCACGCCGTAATGCCGGGTCATTATACCACATTCATCTGCGTTTCAGCCATACAGGCACATGCGCCGCGAATTTCTGTCTGGCCCGCCCTTTATGATTTTGGAAAACAGTCAAACTGTGGTATGATTGCTCAGGACCAGACAAGAACGGCAAAGGAGGCGCCGGGCCAACACCCGGGCAGATATATGACACAGAAAGATCTTGGACAAATCAAGAAGCGGCTGAACCCCCAGAAGCGCAACGCGCTCATGCTGCGCGGCTGCTATGTGGATCCAAACGGCAACGTGCTCACAACCTTTAAGCAGAGCGTGGGCCTGGTGCCTCAGGAGGACCTGGAAAAGTTCATCCTTCTTTTCCGCAAGGCGCTCTCCGGCACTCAGGGGCAGAACCTGCATCCCATCACGTTCTCCAACGACCAGGTGGAGAGCGATGAGGCCTACGGCCTGCTCAGCGCGCTGAACCAGACGGAGCTGGAAGACGATGCCGTGGCAGAAAAGCTCTTCAATTCCGTCATCGACTCGATTCGGGAGGAAAACCGGGCGTTGGCCCAGTCGGTGGATGAACAGCTCAACAGCTATAACCATCTGATCCTTCTGCTCTCCGACCGCTTCGATGCCGCCTACAGGCACGGGGATGACCCGGACGATCCCGAGATGCGTGAGAACACCTTCCGCTATGTCGTCTGCGCCGTGTGCCCTGTGGTGCAGGGGAAGGAACAGCTGCGCTATGACGCCCAGGAGGGGCGCTTCCATACCTTCCGTCCTGAGTGGCAGGTCAGCGCGCCGGAGGTCGGGTTCATGTTCCCGTCCTTCGAGCAGGGCAGTGCCAATATCTACCAGGCCATGTACTACACGAAGGATCAGAGTGACACCCACGAGGAATTCCTGAAGAGGATCTTCCACGCGGACGTGATCATGCCCGCCCAGGAGCAGCGGGAGTCCGTGGCCAACATCATCCAGACGGCCCTGCAGGAGGAATGCTCCATGGAGGTTGTGCAGGCAGTCAACGAGAAGGTCTCAGAGCTCATCCAGGAGCAGAAGGAAGATAAGCAGGCAGAGCCGCTGCAGTTCACCGGCAAGGATGTGCGGCGTGTGCTGGAGAGCGCCGGCGTCAGCGAGGAAAAGCTCCAGAAGGTCGAGGACGGCATGCAGCAGGTCTTCGGCGAGAGCGCTGAGATCCCTGCCGTCAACATGGTACCCACGAGGGAGTTCAAGGTGAAAACCCCCAATGTTCAGATCCGTGTAGCTCCGGACCATGCCGACCTTGTCACCACGAAGGTCATCGATGGCGTCAAGTACATCATGATCCTCGCCGACGGGGACGTGGAGGTCAACGGCGTGAACATCGCCATCACCTGAGAGCGTGGACAGGATGAAGATCGGTATTATCACCTTTCTGCACAATCATAATTACGGTTCACTCCTTCAGGCCTATGCCCTCGAGCAGGTGCTCGGGGACATGGGACACGAGGCGGTGCACCTGGATTACCAGCCGGACCGGGCAGAGAAGCTCCGAAACCTTCTGCTCAGCGGGAACTCCCCGAAGCTGATCCTGGATGGCCTGCACAAGAAAAGCATTGAGCACGAGGCACCGGAGGCCGCAGAGAAGGCCCGGCTGCTGGATGCATTTGCGCGGGAAAAGCTGCATGTGACGGTGCGGTGCAAAAATCAGAAGGAGCTGCGCGCGGCCTCACGGCCCTTTGACTGCCTTCTGGCCGGGAGCGACCAGATCTGGTCGCCCGTCTGGCTGAACCCCGCCTACTTTCTTTCCTTTGACCGCGGTGCAGGTGCAAAAAAGAAGGTGGCCTACGCCTGCTCTCTGGGTGTAGCCTCCCTGCCTTCCAGGAAAAAGGCGGGGAGAATCCGGAAGCTGACAGAGCCGTTCTCTGCCGTTTCGCTCAGGGAAGCGGAGGGTGCAAGGGTTCTTGAGACCATCACCGGAAAAGCCTATCCCGTGATGCCGGACCCTGTGGTGCTGCCAACCCTGGATGCCTGGCGCACGTTCGCCGCAGGCCATGGGCAGGAGGCCGAGGGGAAGACGCTCGTGTACCTGATCGGCCACCGCCCGGAATACATGCAGGTGCTGGAGGAGCAAAAAAATACCGGGCTTCTCGTCCTCCCGGCAAGTCCCGAGAGTGTGAAGTCCGGCTACCCGATCATGCAGGACGTGAGCGTGGAAGGCTTTGTGGGTGCGATGCTCCATGCACGCCGCCTCATCACCGATTCGTTTCATGGCCTTCAGATGGCCCTGCTGCTGGGTGTGCCGGTGACGCTGATCCGGCGTGACGCAGACGACAGCCCTCTTTCCAAAAACAGCCGAATCGATCAGCTGCTCAGGACGGCAGGGTGCGAGGGCAAGACGGAGATCATGCCGGATGAGCAGATTCTGTCTGTCCTGCAGCTTGAGCGGGAAAAGGGGCTCGGTTTCCTCCGTGCTTCGCTTTCGTAGTTTAGCTCAGCAGCCTGGAAAGCTCCTCCGGAAGGGGCGACTCAAGGTGCATGACCTCGCGCGTCACCGGGTGACGGAAGGTGAGGGCATGGGAGTGCAGGGCAAATCGCCCGGGCAGCTCCTCTGACTCTTTTCCATAGAGGAAATCCCCAAAGACGGGGCATCCGATCGCAGACAGGTGCACACGGATCTGATGGGTCCGCCCGGTCTCCAGTCTGAGCCTCAGAAGGGCTCTGCCGCCATGCTCCCGAAGCACCGTATAGTGGGTGATGCTCTCCCGTCCATCCGGGGTAATGATCCGCCGGATGCTGGCGCTGTCCTCCTTCCCGATGGGCAGGCAGATGGTATCCTCCCTTTTTTCCGGCACGCCGTCCGTGACGGCGAGGTAGCGCCGCTCAAGCTCGGGAGAATGGAGCTGACGCTGCAGAAGATGCTGGACAATCCCGTTTTTCGCCACCAGCATCAGGCCGCTGGTGCCCTTGTCGAGGCGGTTGACGGGACGGAAGATGAAGCCATCTGGCCTCCCGAAATAGGCGTAGAGTGCGTTTTCCAGGGCATCGTCCGGATGGTTCTGGCTGGTCTGCACGGCCATCCCGGCCCGCTTGTCGATGACCATCAGGTCTTCATCCTCATAGGGGATCGATAGCTCTGTCTCAAAAGGGCAGGGCACATAGACAGGCGTTTCCCCATCCGGGGAGATGAACTGCAAAACATCGCCCTCATGGACCAGGTGATTCGTGTGGACGCTCTGGCCGTTTAACAGAATGTGATCTGCCCACTTGGCGCGGCGGATGGCGCTGGATGAGATGGACAGATCCCGGCGAAGGATGCTGTCCACCCGCTTTCCTTCCTGAGACGGCGTGACCGTGTACTCTAAGATCATGCAGGGCTCCCTGCTTTCTGGGATAAATTCTTGTGAAAAGTGTAACACGTGCAAATTGCTCCTTCAAGAAAGGGGAAAACATATGAGTCATAAGCGAGTTTTTCTGACCGTGCTGGACGCGGTTGGCTGCGGTGAGCTACCGGATGCCGCCGACTACGGTACGTGGGTGCAAACACCTGGGGACACGTCATGGACACTATCCATCCGCCCCTCAAGCATTTTGCAGCCATGGGCCTTGGCCACATCCCCTCCATTCACATGGAGCCAGATCCGGAGGCGAAGGGCGGATATGGGCGCTGCCGCGAGGTCAGTGCCGGCAAGGACACCACCACGGGGCACTGGGAGATGGCAGGCCTTCGCCTGGAAAAGCCATTCCCAACCTTCCCGAACGGGTTCCCGGAAGACTTCCTGAAAAAGTATGAGGAGGCCATTGGTCACCGGGTGATCGGGAACAAGCCCGCCAGCGGAACCGCCATACTGGAGGAGATGGGCGAGGAGAGCCGGGTCAATCAGACGCCCATCGTCTACACCTCCGCGGATTCCGTCTTTCAGATTGCCTGCCATGAGGAGGTCTTCCCGAGGGAGGAACTGTACCGCTTCTGCGAGATCGCACGTGAGATGCTCCAGGGTGACCTGGGGGTCGGCCGCGTGATCGCACGCCCCTACATCGGGGAAAAAGGTGCGTTCGTTCGCACCTCCGGCAGGCGCGATTTCTCCCTGCCGCCCATCGGACACACGCTTCTGGACGATGTGAAGGAGCACGGGATGGACAGTCTCGGCGTCGGAAAGATCGAGGATATCTTCGATCACAGGGGCCTCACCGCCTCCAACCATGCCGCGGGCAATCCCGCATGTCTCGATGCCTGGATCGCCTACATGAAGGAGGATTTCCACGGCCTTTGCTTCACCAATCTCGTGGACACCGACATGCTCTGGGGGCACCGGCGGGATCCCGTCGGCTTTGCAAAGGCCCTTCAGGAGATCGATGACCGTCTGCCCGAGATTCAGCGTCTGATGGGCGAGGATGATCTCCTCATCTTCACGGCAGACCATGGCTGCGATCCCACGTTCCGTGGGACCGACCACACGCGGGAGTACATTCCGCTTCTGTGCTGGAAAAAGGGCATGAAGCGCGCTGTGGACCTGGGCGAGCGGAAGACTTACGCCGATATTGCCGCCACCATCTCCGAATATCTCGGCCTCGAGGAGCGCTACGGTGCGGAAAGCTTCCTGGATCTGCTGCTCAAAGCCTGATGCAGCATCTTGAGGAGGCAGAGAAATGACCAATGCAGACTATGTTCAGAAGATTGAGGCAGCCGCAAGCGCCGTGGAAGAGCGCCTCGGCACTGCCGGGATCGCCATCGTCCTTGGCTCCGGCCTCGGCGGCTTTACGGAACAATTGACAGATGCAACGCAGATGCCCTTCTCCGAGATTCCCGGTTTCCCCGTCTCCACCGCCCCTGGCCATGCGGGCAGATGGTGGGCAGGGAACCTCTGCGGAAAGCGGGTCTATATGCTCCAGGGATGTGTCCACGCCTATGAGGGGCTTGATCTCCGTGACGTCACCATGTATGTGCGAATGATGAAGATCCTTGGCGTGCAGGACCTGATTCTGACCAATGCGTGCGGCTGTGCCTGCGAAGCATGGCATGCGGGCGAACTCATGATGCTCACGGACTTTATCAACCTCTCCGGGCTCAATCCTCTGTCCGGACCGAATCTGGACGGATTCGGTCCCAGATTCCCCGACATGACGGATGCCTACGACAGGGAACTCCGATCTCTCTGCTGGAAAGCTGCCGAGGCAGAGGGCATCACCCTCCGGGAAGGGGTGTACGCCTGGTTCCAGGGCCCTACCTACGAGACCCCGGCGGAGGTGCGCATGGCCATGACGCTGGGCGCCCAGGCGGTCGGCATGTCGACGGTGCCGGAGACCATCGTGGCGCGGCACTGCGGGATCCGGGTGCTCGGCCTCTCGTGTATGACCAACATGGCTGCGGGCCTCGGCGATGGGAACCTCAATCACGAGGAGGTCCTGCAGGCGGCCGACGGGGCGAAGGAAAACTTCACGCGCCTCATCTGCCATTTGATAGGTGAGCTGAATTCCTGACCGCAGGAACCTTGAGGATATTTCAGGAAGGATGAAACGAAGATGGATGGGGCAACATCCTGGAACGAGACGGTACGAAAGCAGGCGGAAGATCTGGAGCAGGAAGGGCACGCTCAGGATGCGGACAGTGTGGACGTGTGCGGATATCTCCATGTCCATGAGGACGCCGTGCGCAAAGTGAAGACGCTGCTGCCGGATGAACAGCACCTGACGCAGCTCTCGGATCTGTTCAAAATCTTCGGCGACAGCACCCGAATCCGGATCCTGTATATTCTCTTTGAGGAAGAGGTCTGCGTATGCGATATCGCGCGGCTTCTGGGCATGACCCAGTCGGCCGTGTCCCATCAGCTGAGGATCCTGAAATCCGCACGGCTCATCAAAAACCGCAGGGACGGAAAAACGATCTTTTACTCACTTTCGGATGATCATGTCCGGACGCTTCTCAGCCAGGGCATGGAACATATTATGGAAGAATGAAATCAGCCGCATTCCAAGTGCTTGGAATGCGGCATTTTTTGTGATGCTTACGTACGTTTTGTGTTATGTGTACGATATGTGGAATCTTATTCTCCGCCGCCCTCACTGCCTTCTTCGGAAGTCTCCGCAGGAGGCTCTGCCGGAGCATCCGTGGGTTCTGGCGTTGGTGCCTCCGTCGGTGCCTCTGTCGGAACTTCAGTGGGTTCAGGGGTCGGCGCTTCCGTGGGCGCGGCGGTGGGTTCCTCTGTCGGTGCTTCGGTCGGCTTTTCCGTCGGCACCTCGGTGGGTGCTTCCGTCGGTTCATCCGTGGGAGCCTCGGTCGGGGTCTCATCAGGCACTTCGGCAGGAGCCTGGGTTGGTGTCTCGGTCGGCACTTCCGTGGGCACCTCTGTCGGTATTGCAGTCTGAATGGGACTTGGCACGACCGTGGGGACCGGGGTGGGGGAAGGCGCGGGAGAGGCTGTCGGCACGGGCGTGGGTGTCGGGCTGTCCATGGGATTCATGATCGTATACA
>JAFUBA010000132.1 GCA_017460395.1 Clostridia bacterium
CTTCTGCGTGGATGCCCTGACCTACCCGGACAGGACTCCTCATACCGGGCTCAGGGAATACGCCCACGTGATCCGCCCGGTCCGCGTCCGCATGATCTCAGAGGAGAAGGGCATCGTCGCCTTCCGGAACTATTACGCCTTTCTGGATCTTTCGCACCTTGTGATCCACTGGGAGCTCACGTACCTGGACCAGGTGCTCCGGGAGGGAGAGGTTTCCCTGAGCACACCTGCTGGAAGCTCAGAGGAAGTCACCCTGTCCCTCGGTGCCTATCCCAGAGGCGCCCTTCTGAATTTCGAAGTCAGCCTCAGGTCTTCTGCGCCGTATGCGCCAAGGGGCCACATCGTCGCACGGGATCAGCTGGTGCTGTTCCTTGGCACCCCGGCGTCCCCTGTACAGCTCCCCGTAAGGCCGCTCTCCCTCATGCAGGCGTCAGGTTCGGTCACCGTTCAGGTTGGCGAGACCCGGTACCGCTTTGGCCGCTATGGGCTGGAGGGAATGGACTATCAGGGAGTGCCGCTCCTGACTGGTCCCGTGACCCCGAGCCTCTTTCGCGCACCCACCGACAATGACCTTGGCGGAGGCGATCACTCCCTCGCCTCCCGCTGGGACAATCTCGGGCTTCACCGGCTCCTCAGCCGGGCGGAGGGCATGGAATGCACGCAGATGGATGGCGGTGTGCTGCTCACCTTCTCCCAGGTCCTCGCGCCCAAGGTCACCCCGCCCCTCATTCGCTTTTCGCAGCGCATCCGCCTGTCTCCCTGTGGCAGCATGGAGATGGAGGTCACCTTTGAACCTCTTCGGGAGCTCCCGGACTATCTGCCGCGCCTTGGCATCCGCCTGCCCCTCTCGTCTGAGCTCATCCGTCTTGCCTGGCAGGGCAGAGGACCCCACGAGAGCTATCCGGACAAGAAGACCGGCGCCCTGCTCGGCTGGTGGTCGTGCTCCGTGGATGACACCCATGAGCCCTATATCCGTCCTCAGGAAAACGGTGCCCACGAGGACACAACCTTCGTCGCCCTCACGGACCTTCGGGGCATCGGACTTGCCATCGGCGGCGAGGATTTCTCCTTCAGCGCCCACCGCTACACGCCTGAGATGCTCACACAGGCCCAGCACACCTATGAACTCGGGCAGGATGACCGTGTGACCCTTCTCCTCGACGGCATGATGGGCGCCCTCGGCACAGCCTCCTGCGGGCCGGAGCCTCTTGAGAAGGACCGGCTGTATCTGAGGGAACCTGTGACCTTCCGCTGGGCGCTGCGCCCGCTGGACACCCAGTCGATCTCCCTCCCCTGTGCCTGTGAAATCCTGTCCGGGGAGCGCAACAGATGACACAGGATCCCGAGTCCGCAAGCCGGAAACCCTTGTGTCAGAGTTGATATGAGCAATGAAAACGGGCAGCCGTATGGCTGCCCGTTTTCATTGCTTACAGTGTGCCTTCCTGGAAGCGTTTTTCCGCTTCCTCCATGATCTTTTCCGTGGCGGATACGCCGCAGCGGTCCGCACCGGCCGCTCTTGCCGCCAGAACGGTATCCAGATCGCGGATGCCGCCGGAACCCTTCACCCGCA
>JAFUBA010000133.1 GCA_017460395.1 Clostridia bacterium
ATCTGCTTTGAGATTTTTCTGACGCGAAACGCAGCTGTCACAGCTATTCCGAAGACCATTGAACTGTGGGGATCCAACCTGTTCACGGAGGTATCCCAGTCAAAAAACGCAGTTGCACCACAAGGGAACTGACAACCCCCTTGTTTCTCTTGCGGTGCAATGAAATTGGCATCCCGCCGGGGGAAGAGGACAAGTTCACCATCGGCCTGATCATCGACATGATGGTCAGGAAAGGCAACGATGGAAAGACCTATCCGATTCTGGCGGGGCAGGAGCAGTTTGACGCGTTTTGAGCGTAAAAACCCCACTCAAGCATTGTGCCTGGGTGGAATTACTCTCTGTAGAAGAATGAATCTCCCTTTTTATAACGTGCGAGAGCAGATTCGAGCCTGGAGAAATCACAGCAACGTTTCCGTAGATCGTAGCTTCCTTTACCGGAAGTGATCAGTCCGTAGAGCCGGTTTGCCTTTCTTACGATGGCGTCCTGGTTTTTCTGGCAGAAGGAGAGCTGCTTCGAGGTTATCTTTTTGTAGTGCTTGGTCCTTTCATCATCAGAGTTACTGGGACGCATGTTAAACGGCTGAATGACATCTGGCCTTACTTGGATCATTTGGTTGAAATTGAGGACAGCGATTAGTTTCTCCCCGTCGAATATTTTCATGAAGTCTACGTCGTTCTTCATGGATATGTGTTTATCCTTGGGTGAACTGAGCGGAACACAGTATTGTTTGTCATTGCAGATGACAATGATGCCAATAAATGGGCGATTGCTCTTTCCAATCTGAGGAGAGACGGACGCGACGTGGTCATCTGCGTGCGCAAGGTTCAGATGTATTGATGTCAATCCAATAAAGACTGAGACGTGGCTGATTCATATGTGCGCCTTTCAAAGATGAAAGGCTGTGACAGTGTGCCACAGCCTTAGATCGCTTCCACTTACGGTAGGACTCACCGCTTGTATAGGTGCCACTCACAGTAGGCCTCACTGCTTATATAGGTGCCACTTATCGGTAGGCCTCACCGCTTTTTGCAGAATAAACTCTGCAGGAGCGTCAGCTCGTAACCAGTATACCGGAAAACGGCATTATATGTAAGGGGAAGTAAAAACTTTTTTAGCCTTTTTAAATCGCTCAACCCGTGCAAAGATTTTTGGCAGCAGGAGGAGATATGATGCATATTGCAGCTGATCGCCTGCCCGCTTTCAAGTATCCAGCGAGCTCCTTGCCAGCTGATCGCGGTATTCCTGCGGAGCCTTGCCCGTCATCTTCCTGTAGAAGCGGGTGAAATTGGCGGAGGATGAAAAGCCAAGGGCCTGTGCAATATCACCGATCCGGCATTCCCCACCGGCGAGCATGTCATTGGCCTTCTCCACGCGCAGCCGGGACAGGGTGTCCGACAGTGTTTCCCCTGTCACCTGATGGTAGAGCCTCGACAGATACGCGGGATTGAAATAGGTGATTTCAGCCAGCCTTGACAGCGTCACCTCATCCGGAGAAGCCAGGTGCCGTGCCATGTGGTCCCGGATCTGATAGACGATCGCCGCACTCCGGTTTCCCTCATCCCCCTCATGGAGGGAAATGAGCAGATGTCCCAGATCCATGAAGGCGTCGGCGGCCTGGCGCCAGGAGGAAAACCCGCGGGAGGAGGTCAGCCCTGCCAGCCCGCCCGGGAACTGGACCTTGCCGTGCAGCTTCCAGCGGTTGATGTAGGCAAGGAAGATCCCGCTCAGGCGCATGAAAGCCTCCTGGGCATAGGGGTCATCCATGTCCCTGCACTGCCCGAGGATCCCCGTGGCATCTGCCAGCAGCTTTTCCATCTCCGTCCGGTTCATGTGCTCCATGGCACTCCTGAGCCTGCCGAGCAGGGAATCCGGGAGAAGGGATGCAGAAGCAGTCGGCCGCTGCCTCTCCGGCTGAAGGGCGATCATCCCGGGCACACCCACGCCCTGGGAGATCCGGCATCTGAGTTCCTGGTACACCCCCGGCAGCTCCTGCATGTCAATCATGGACGGGTGCAGGGCAAAATCGAGAATGGCCCCCGTCTCCCGCTCCACGGCCCTCTGGATCAGCTCCATGTGCTCCCGGACGTAGAGATGGCACCTATTCCCTTCCAGTTCCCCGGATGGCTGCAGAAGCCACAGGATGTCCTCGTGGTGGTTCCAGAAGGTCATGCGAATGGGATAGGTGCACAGATAGGAGCGGAAGATCCGGTCCATCGTCAGAAGCTTTTCGTGGAACTCCGTCAGCCCAAGCCCCAGAGTGCCCCCGTCCCAGTACGCGTAGAGCGGAAGGACGGGGGCTTTCATGTTGATTTCAATGTCCCCGTCAGGATCTGCACCGGGATTCCCATCTGGATCCACAGGCGAAAGCACCATGCTCCGGCCCTGCAGAAAGGACGTGAGTGCCTCGCGCCGGAGCAGGAGCCTTGTAAACTTCTGCTGGCGGATCAGTTCGCCTTCCAGCGCCTGATTCCGCTCCTGCCGCTCCATTTTCTCCATCGTATCGCGGATGGTCGCTATGATCCTGTCAAAGCCCTCGGTCTTCAGAAGGAACGTCACGGCCTCCCCCTGGATCGCCTGGTAGATCATGTCAAACTCGCTGTGCCCGGAAAGAAAGATCACCCGGCATTCCGGCCACTGCGCATGGATGTGGCGCATCAGCTCCAGCCCGTCCATCCCGGGCATGGCCATGTCGGAGACCACAATGTCCATGCGCTTCTGTGAGAGAATCTCAAGGGCCTCAGGGCCTGACAGCGCACTGTACACCTCCGCGTCAAGGCCGCTTTTCTCCATCACGGAGAGCATGCCCTTCACAATGATCGCTTCATCGTCCACCATCAGGATTCGCCGCATACGCGTGTCCCCCCTGCCCCGCCGTTTACGTGTTCCGGTGCATCCTCATGCATGCCCGGCAGCCACATGCAGACCCTGAGGCCGCCAAGGTCACTGCGGCTCAGCGTCAGCCCGTACCCTTCCCCGTATTTCAGGACCAGTCGCCTGTGAATGTTGATGAGCCCCGTGGTTTCAAGGACGCCCGGGTCATTGAGTGCGCGCTTTAACTCTTCAAGCGTCCCGTCCGTCAGCCCGTCCCCGTTGTCCTCCACGGTGATCCGGTGTTTCCCGCCTGCGCTTTCGTAGCTTACCCGGATCAGACCGCCGGAGGTCTTCGTCTTCAGTCCGTGCTGATAGGCGTTTTCCAGGATCGGCTGCAGGATGAGGCGCGGCACGGGCACATCTCGCATGGCATCCGGAAGCTCCGGGAAGGTGAGCGTGATCCTCGATGAAAAGCGCATGTCCTGGATCGCGGCATAGTTGCGCGCGTGCGCGATCTCCTTTTCCAGCGGTACCACCTGTTCGCCCACGCGCGTCACATACCGGAAATACTCCCCGAGGTCCTCTGTCAGCGTCTCAATGGTCTCCGTGTCCCCGAGCTGCGCCAGGGAGCGGATCATGAAGAGGTTATTGTAGAGAAAATGCGGGTTGATCTGTGACTGAAGCTGCCTGAGCTCGGCCTGCTGGGTGTGGATCTTCTGGATATAGACCTGGTCAATCAGCTCCCCGAGGCGCCTGTTCATGGCATTGAACCGGTGGTAGATCCCGGCAAAGTCATCGTCCCGTGTGTGATGGAGCCGCAGCTCAAAGTGCTCCTGCTCCACCTGCCTGAAGGCCTCCGACAGCTTCCTGATGGGCCGGTGGATGGTATTGAACACGTGCAGAGCATAGAGGAGGTTTGCCAGGATGAGGAGGACGATCAGAAGATTGAAGCTGCGGCTCTGCCTGCGCAGGACCGAGAACACATGGTCGTAGGGCTGGATCTTCACGAGCGTCAGCCCGCCCGCCATGTCCTGTCCCCGGGCAGCGGTCACAAGGAACGTCTCCCGTCCTTGTCCACGCATGTCAAACACATCCTGGCTGAGGCTCTTTTCGTAGATCTCCATTGTATCCAGCGGCACTGCCTCCGGATGCACGGCGGACAGCACTTCCCCCTCGCTTCCAAAGAGCACCATGGCCTCATCGTCCAGAACGCCCTGGGCCGAGAGAAAGGAGGAGAGTGCCTTCCCGTCCAGCTTCAGGGACAGGATGTAGGATGGGCCGTTCTCTCTGAGATAGGAGAGGTAGGTGGGATAGGCCATGAGAAGACAGATGGCGCCGTCCCTGTGCGAAAGGGCCCTGTACTGCATTGAGAACGCCCCGCTGCAGGATTCAAACAGCCCCTCCGGAATATCCTCCACCCCGCGCCCTGTGATCACCTTCCCGATGGACGGCGCGATGAACATGGCTTCCTCCACAAGCGGCGAGAAATTTTCTATCAGCGACATGTGGTCCGAGACCCGCAGCATCGAAAAGATGCTCTGGGGATAGCTGAAGTAGTCCGGGATCACGCCGAGCCGGTTGATGTCCGCGTCATAGAGCATGGAGAGCTGCAGGGATGCGATCTTGTCCAGGGCCTGGGACATCTGCTGGGACGCGTCCGTCACCTGGTTTGTGTTCCGAAGGACGATCTCATCGTGGAGAGCCCTCTGGCTGCGCACGATCACGAGGCCCGTCGCGATCAGCGTCAGCACCATCATGCAGAGCAGAAACAGGATGCTGCGCCCAAGGAGCGAGTGAAAAAACCTCAGGATCCTTCTGCCCGGACTCATCCTCCTCTGGTCCATCTTGTGTTCCGCTCCTTTTTGCAAATGCTTTCCGGGAAATGATACGATCCTGCGCCGGCACGGACAAGGCACTGAAAGTTGCTTATGCTCCACAAAGTCAATCCGGGAATCAAATGTAAAAAATTGATTGTATACCTGGGACGATTTCCCACCTAAAATGACAGACATGGGGAGCCACTGCTCCCGGAATCGTTTTCCCAGAAGTTCTTTTGAAGGAGGGTACCTGTATGAAGAAATGGTTTTCTCTGTTTCTGGCCTTGTGCCTCATGTGTTCTGTCTTAGGCGCTTTTGCGGAAGTGACCCAGGAAGACATCGACAACCCCTACGATCCGCCCATCGATCTGACGGCATGGCGCTTCCTGTCCTCCGCCATTCAGTTCGAGAACAATGACACCATCGAAAACAACATCTACATTGACCGCTACCTGAGCGATCTGGGCATCCGACTCACCTACGACTGGGTCGTGGCCGAGGAACAGTTCGATCAGAAGATGAACGTCTCCATCGCCTCCGGCGATCTGCCGGATCTCATGTGGCTCAAATCTGCCCAGCTCAAGGAGCTGGCCCAGGAGGGCGAACTGTACGACCTGACGGACCTGTTTGACAAGTATGCCAACCAGTACGCCAAGGACACCCTGATGGCCGATATGAAGCAGTTTGACACCGCAAAGGTGGACGGCCGTCTCTACGCCATCCCCCACACTGCCTCCTCCTTCGACTCCCTGGGCGTGCTCTTCATCCGCATGGACTGGCTGGAGAAGCTGAACCTGAAGGAGCCCACGAACCTGAGCGAGCTGGAAACCATCATCCGGGCCTTTGCGACCCAGGATCCCGACGGCAACGGCGTGGACGACACCTACGGCCTGGCGCTGCAGAAGGAATTCTACACGCACGCACATGCCACCGCCGTAGGCCTGTTCTACGGCTATCACGCCTATCCCATGAGCTGGATTGAGCAGGAGGACGGCACGCTGGCCTACGGCTCTGTCCAGCCCGAGATGAAGGGTGCTCTCCTCAAGCTCCAGGAGTGGTACAAGGACGGCCTCATCGACCCCGAGTTCGGCGTCAAGGATAAGGCAAAGGTCAAGGAAACCGTGTCGGCCGGCAAGGTCGGCGTCGTGTACGGCACCATGTCATCTGCCGGCGCGTTCCTGGATGCAAGCGTGGTCAATGACCCCGCCTGTGACTGGAAGGCTTTCCCGGTTTTGTCTGCTGACGATCAGCCGGCCATGCCCATCACCAGGATGCCCGTGACCCGCTACTATGCCATGAGCGCCGAGAGCAAGCATCCCGAGGCCCTCATCAAGCTCCTCAACTGGGGCCACCAGAGCGCCTACGGCGAGCAGGTCGACAATTCCCTCTCCATCTCCCCCACCGGCATCGCGGTGTGGCAGTACAACGTCATCGGCGATGAGAACCCCGGCAAGAACCTGAACGCCTTCAAGAAGATCCGCACGGCCTTTGAGACGGGCGATCCGAGCGCGCTGAACACCGAGGAGCGCGGCTACTATGACCGTATCCTCACCTGGCGCAACGACCGCAACCCGGACGGCTGGACCCAGGACAGGATCTTTGGCGAGAACAGCAGCTTTGCCGTGATCGAGCAGTACGTAGACAGCGGGAATTACATCACCAATAAGTTCTACGGCACGCCCACCGATGCCATGAACAAGTATCTGTCGACCCTGCAGGCCATGGAGGCCGAGACCTTCACCAGCATCATCATGGGTGAGGACATCAGCGCGTTCGACAAGTACGTGGAGGATTTCTACAAGCTGGGCGGCACCGAGATCACAAGCGAAGTCAATGCCTGGTATGAGACTGTAAAGTAAAGGGCTATGCGCCCCGGGCTCTCTGCCGCACGGGCAGGGAGCCCTTCTCCTTCTATGCCCTTTACCCGTTTCCGGAAGGATCACAGGCGGCCTGCGGGTATGTTTCAACCCGGATCTGATCCGGTTTTTTGGGAACAGCGCTCGAGCCGGACCCTATGGGATTCAGGCGCCACACTTCAAAAATGGGGGAACTGCTTATGACACGGGAAAAGCCAAAGCGCAGCCGGGCCTACCTCCACCAGCGACGCATGCGGGAGCTGCCGCTGCACCTGATGCTCGTGCCGGGCCTGGTACTGGTCTTCATCTTCCATTACATCCCCATGTTCGGCATCGTCATGGCCTTTCAGAACTTCAAGCCGGCCAAGGGCTTCTTCCGTTCCCAGTGGGTCGGGTGGGACAATTTTGTCTACATGGCCAGGCTCCCGAACATGGGCAGTGTCCTGTTCAACACCGTGTTCATCGCCGTGATGAAGATCATCGCCGGCATGATCGTCCCCATCTTTGTGGCCCTCATGCTCAACGAGGTGGGCAGCAAGGCCTTCAAACGCACGGTGCAGACCATCGTCTACTTTCCGCATTTCCTGTCCTGGGTCATCCTGGGCGGCGTCCTGATGGATGTCCTGAGCCCATCCACCGGCATCGTGAATGACCTCATCCGCTTTTTCGGCGGAAAGCCGATCTATTTTCTCGGTGACAGGACATGGTTTCCCTACACCATGGTGATCACGGCGGTGTGGAAAAACTTCGGCTACGATACGATCGTGTACCTGGCAGCCCTCACCAACGTGGACAAGAACCTCTACGAGGCTGCGGCCATCGACGGGGCCACGCGAATGAAGCAGACCTGGCACGTGACCCTGCCCGGGATCCTCCCGATCGTCACCCTCATGGGCGTGCTGAATCTCGGGAACATCCTCAATGCAGGCTTTGACCAGATCTTCAATCTCTACAGCCCGTCGGTTTATTCCACGGGGGACATCATCGACACATTCGTCTATCGGCTGGGCCTTGAGCAGGCACAGTTCAGCGTATCCACGGCCGTGGGCCTGTTCAAATCGGTGATCTCCATCATCATGGTGTCCATGTCCAATTACCTGGCGGGCCGCTTTGCCAACTACAGGGTATTCTGAGGAGGTAGAGAATCATGCGAAAAGATACGAAGCCGGCTGTCAGCCGGCACAACCGCATCCGTCTTTCCACGGGCCGCAAGGTCTTTCTGGTTCTCGATTACCTCTTCCTGACCCTCTCGGCGCTCATGTGCCTTCTGCCGCTGATCAATGTCCTGGCGGTCTCCCTGTCATCCTCCAACGCTGCAGCGGCAGGATATGTGAAGCTGCTGCCCGTCGAGTTCACCCTCTCCTCCTACCGGTATGCCCTCACAAAGCCACAGTTTCTGACGGCCTTTGGCATCTCGGCCAGGCGCGTGGCCCTCGGGTATGTGATCACCATGGCGGCCATCATCCTGACGGCCTATCCCCTGTCCAAGGAGAAGCAATCCTTCCACGCAAGAGGCATGTATGCGTGGGTCTTCATCGTCACCATGATGTTCTCCGGTGGCCTCATCCCCACCTACATGACCATCCGCTACCTTGGGCTTCTGGACTCCATCTGGGCCCTGGTGCTGCCGGGCGCGGTGCCGATCTTCAATGTGGTCCTGATGATGAACTTTTTCAGAACCATCCCCCACGAGATCGAGGAGGCAGCCTTCATCGACGGGGCAGGACACGTGAAGACGCTTCTGCAGATCTATCTGCCGCTCTCCCTTCCCTCCCTTGCCACCGTCAGCCTTTTCGTGATCGTCAACCACTGGAACAGCTGGTTTGACGGAATCATCTACATGAACCACACCTACAATTATCCCCTGCAGAGTTATCTGAGGACGATCATCATCAACCCGGACCTGCAGTCCATGACATCCAGCGAGCAGCTGGTCATGAAGGAGATCTCAGAGCGCACCTTCAAGGCTGCCCAGATCTTCCTGGGCGCTCTACCGATATTGTGCGTGTACCCCTTCCTTCAGCGCTACTTCATGAGCGGACTCACCATGGGATCCGTGAAGGGCTGAAGTCGGGTGTTGCATAAAGCGGCATGCAGAAGACACAGCAGTACGGGCTGCGACCGGCAGCGGCCAGAGAGGATTGCAGGGAGGACAGGATGACCTGCAGGCATGAATCGAGAGCCAAATGATACGGATCAACACCCGTCACAACGGATTCGTGAGGCAATGCCCCCAGCAGAAGATCGGCCAGCTCCGGGCAGAGAAGGAAGCCCAAGAGGCCGGAGGTGGTCATCCTGCCTGAACCTTATAGTCCCGCATGAGCCTCAAGGCGTGGGCAGAAAGCTTTGGTGAAGGAGGAATGAAAGAGGGAATGCCGGGAGTATTACTTCTGATGGCTGTGTGCTTCCGCGTTTTTTGCTTTTCGGGGAGAAGTGTTGGAGGAATCCTTGCGTGCTGAAGAAGTGCATCTTTGGCAGCCTGCCTTTGATTCGCATGGATAAATATCATCGATCGGACACATGTGTGACCACCTTTATCACATAACAATCCAAACAGGCAAGACAGAGAAAAGGCCGGAGCGATCAAGCCCCGGCTATTTTGATGAGTCCCTTCTTCACGAACACAGGATACAGACAGCTCGCTCCGAATGTACCAGGAACTTCTGTGTTCTCCATATCAAAAAACTCCTTTAGGCTTTTTCAAGCTGTGTACGTCTCATCCTGATGTATGTTACGGCTAAATTATAATGGCAGAAAATTGCTCTCTTTACTGGCAGTAGGTTGCTCTATATAATGGCGGCCATGGGAGGTGTGACGCCAATGTCTGTAACCAGGAAC
>JAFUBA010000134.1 GCA_017460395.1 Clostridia bacterium
CGCATCGGCGTCAGCACATGCAAGGGGCTCAGCCACGGCAGCGGCATCCCCTGTGTCGCGGTGGATGCCCTGGAAACCATGGCGGCAGGAATTCCACACTCAGGCGCCGTCATCTGTCCTATCCAGGATGCCAGGGCAGGTCAGGTCTATGGGGCTGCTTTTCATGCTTCCCTGACCGGGAGGCCCGTACGCCTCATGCCGGATACCCCGCTGAAACTGGAGGACTATCTGGAAACTGTGCGCCCCTTTGGCGATCGCTTCCTCTTTCTCGGGGACGGCATGCCGGTGCACCGGGAAAGGATCGCAGAACTGCTTGGAGAAAAGGCGCTTTTTGCGCCGCCCCAGCTGTCCTTCATCCGGCCATCGGCCGCAGCCCGGATCGCTGAAGATTCAGAGGAGACGCTTGACTATCTCTCTTTGCAGCCCATGTATCTCCGCTCCCCCAGCGCCGAGCGAAACCGCAAACTGATGGAGGCACAAGCATGCAGACAGAGTACCTGATCCGGCGCATGACCGTGGCCGATATCGATCGCGTCTGCGAGATTGACCGGCTCACCTTTGCGCACCCCTGGACACAGGAAAACTATCTCTATGAGCTGAAACAAAACCCCTGCGCAAGATACCTTGTGCTGGAGGCAGAAGGGACCATTGTCGGGTTTGCCGGAGGCTGGATCATCCTGGATGAGAGCCACGTAACCAACATCGGCATCCTGAAAGACTACCGGGGAAACGGCTACGGAAAGGCCATCACCCGTGCCCTCCTTCAGTACTTTTCCAATCTCGGAGCCAGCTATACCACCCTGGAAGTCAGAAAGAGCAACATGGTTGCCCAGCACGTGTATACATCCCTCGGGTTTGTCAGCGTCGGCGTCCGGAAAAAGTATTATACGGATACCGGGGAGGACGGACTCATCATGGTCTGTGACCATCTGCCCGAGGTTCAGGAGGATTTCGTGGAGCCTGAAACCGTCTTTGAGGCGGATGTGCCGCAGGAGGACAGGAACGCATGAAATTCGAGCTCAAGACCATCTTCCGCTACATTCGCCGCTATGGATGGTATTACCTGTTCGGCATCGGATCCCTCCTGATGGTCGATCTTCTGCTGGTCGTGATCCCGCGCCTGACCGGCCAGATCACGGACGGGCTGGACATGGGCACGATGGACCTTGGTGGCATCCGGTCCATCATCTTTCGGATCCTGCTCTTTGGCGGATGCATTGCCCTCGGGCGATTCGGGTGGCGTTTTTTTCTCTTCGGCGCCGCCAGATCCATCGAGCGTGACCTTCGAAATGACCTGTTCGAACATCTGGAAACCCTCTCCCTGCGGTATTTTCATGAGCACAAGACCGGTGATCTGATGGCCCATTTCACCAGCGATATCGGTGCGGTCAGACAGCTGGTCGGCATGACCATCATCACCACCTTCGATGCCTCGGTCATGCTGATCCTCGTGCTCACGAACATGATCCGCTTTGTCTCCCTGAAGCTCACCCTCGTCGCCGTGATCCCGATGGTCGTCATCGTCATCGGAGACATGTTCTTCGGAAAGGCCATGCACCGGCGTTTTCTTCAGAAACAGGAAGCCTTTTCCATGCTGACAGACCAGGTTCAGGAATCTGTCTCGGGCATCCGGGTTATCAAGGCCTTTGTACAGGAAAGGAAAGAGCTGCAGGCTTTTGCCGCCGCCAACGGTGTCAACCGTGAAAAGAACATGCGCGTGGTGCGCCTGGTGTCCCTGGCCATGCCCCTTCTCGACCTCGTGGTCGGCATTTCCTCCCTCCTGACCCTGCTCTACGGCGGCTATCTGGCCATTGCCGGTGAGATCACTGTCGGCCAGTTCGTCGCCTTCAACAGCTATATCGGCATGCTGGTCTGGCCCATGATCGCCGTGGGCGAGTGTATTTCCTCCATCTCCCAGGGCATGGCCAGCCTCCGGCGCGTCTGCCTGATCCTTCAGGAAAAGCCTGACATTCAGGAGACAGAGAGCGCCCGTGACTATTCTGACGGTCATCTGAAGGGTGGTCTTCTGCTCCGGGATGTCACCTTCACCTATCCGGGCGCCACACATCCCGCCCTCTCCCATGTGTCACTTGAAATACAGCCGGGCGAAACAGTGGCCATCATCGGGCGCACCGGCAGTGGAAAGACTACCCTGGTCAGCCTCATTGAACGCCTCTACGATACACCGCTCAGCGACATGATCCTCCTGGACGGTCATTCCGTACAGGATCTGCCCCTCGCCCTCCTTCGCGGGGACATCGCATATGTGCCCCAGGACCAGTTCCTTTTTTCGGATACCATCGAACGGAACATCGCCTTCGGTGACGCAGATGTATCTCACGAGCGGGTCGCCGAGATGGCCAAAGCCGCCTGTGTGCATAATGACATCATGCGCTTTCCGGAGGGGTATCAGACAATGCTCGGCGAGCGCGGTGTCACCGTCTCCGGCGGGCAAAAGCAGCGCATCGCCATCGCCCGGGCACTGATCAAGGATGCGCCCGTGCTGATCCTGGATGACGCACTTTCCGCCGTGGACACAGATACGGAGGAGAAGATTCTCTCCAGCATCCGCACGCTTCGAAAAAACAAAACCACCATCATCATTTCCCATCGCATCTCCACCATTCAGCATGCAGATCATATCCTGGTCCTGGAGGAGGGCACGCGGGCAGAATATGGGACCCATGCAGAGCTGATGGATCTGCACGGAATCTACCGGCAGCTCCATGACAGACAGCAGCTGGAAATGCAGCTGAACCAGGAAGAAACGGCGGGAGGTGACAGAGCATGAAACTCGCCGAAAAAAAGCGCCTCCGTCAGCCTTCCATGGGCACCATGCGCCGGCTCCTCAGGTATATGAAAAAGCACACGGGGGTCCTGGTGCTCTGCCTCTTTCTGGTCCTGATCGCCACCTTCCTGGATCTGTACCGGCCTATACTCATCGGGGATGCGATCGATGAATTCATCACCGGCGACTATTCCCCTGGGGAGGCCGTGGACGAACGCTTTGCAGGCGTTCTGCGCTCGGCGGCCCTGTATGTGGTCATCCTCGTGGGCCTGTTTGTATGCAACCGCTTCCAGTATCTTCTCATGCAGAAGACCGGGCAGGATATCATCTACCAGATGCGGCAGGAACTGTTTGAGCATGTAGAAAGCCTCACCATGCGCTTTTTCGACCTCACACCCGTGGGCAAGATTGTGACAAGACTCACCAACGACGTGGAGGCACTCAATGAAGTGTTCTCCAACATGCTGGTGCGCCTCTTCCGCAATATCGTCAAGCTCCTTGGTCTGGCCGTCATCATGCTCTCCCTCAATGTCCGTCTTGCCCTGTTCAGCTTCATTCTCGTCCCTGTGGTTGCTGCCCTCACGGTCTTTTTCCGTATCATCGCACACAGCGCCTACCAGGTGGTACGAACCAGGCTGACCGATCTCAATACCTATCTCTCAGAACACCTGTCCGGTATGAAGATCATTCAGCTCTTCGCTCAGGAAACCACAAAGTTCCGGGAATTCGAAGACAAGAATGACGATCTCTACAAGGCAGGCTTCAAGGAGATGATGATCAATGCGATCTTCCGTCCGATCACCTATTTCCTGTCCGTAGTGGCCCTGGTGATCGTGATCCTTGCAGGGTCCTCCTCCGTGCTCGCAGGTGCCATTTCCCTGGGCACCCTGTATGTCTTCATTCAGTATATCTCCTCCTTCTTTGAGCCCATCCAGGAGCTGGCAGAGCAGCTCACCACGCTGCAGAGCGCCGTGGCCTCTGCGGAAAAGATCTTTACACTGCTGGACGAAAAGCCTCTGATCTCAGACCCTGAACATCCGCAGTCGATCGCACCCGTCCGCGGCCGCATAGAGTTTGATCACGTGTGGTTTGCATATAACGATCAGGGTGACACACCTGAGTGGGTGCTGAAGGATGTGTCCTTCACCATCGAGCCCGGACAGAAGGTTGCCTTCGTGGGTGCCACCGGCGCAGGGAAGAGTTCCATCCTGAATCTGATCGGCCGCTACTACGATATCCAGAAGGGCAGCATACGGCTTGACGGCGTGGATATCCGGGAGCTTGACCGGACAGAAATCCGCCGGGCCATCGGCCAGGTACAGCAGGATGTGTTTCTGTTTACCGGTGATATCGCATCCAACATAAGGCTTCGGGATGACGACATTTCCGAAGAGGCGATGGAGGAGGCGGCAAAGGAAGTCAATGCCGCCAGATTTATCGACCGTCTGCCGCTTCGATATGCGGAGCATGTGACGGAGCGCGGTTCCACGCTCTCTGCAGGTCAGCGCCAGCTTCTCTCCTTTGCCAGAACACTCGCCCATCAGCCGACCATCCTCGTACTGGATGAGGCCACCGCCAACATCGACACGGAGACGGAGGAATGGATCCAGGAAGCTGTCGAGCGGCTGATGCACGGCAGAACCACCATCATGGTCGCACACCGTCTTTCCACCATACAGCACGCAGACCGTATTCTCGTCATGCACCATGGGAGAATCCGAGAGGAAGGCACCCATCAGGAGCTGTTGAAGATGAATGGTCTGTACAAGAAGCTCTACGAGCTGCAGCTGCAATAAGCATGCCCCGGATGATCAGATCATCCGGGGCTTTGCCTGTGCTCAAAATAGAAATAGGACAGACAGAGTCTGTCTCTGTCTGTCCTAAATATCATATCATATCTTATTCGTCGTCATCGTCATCCGTCTTCACGGCGTTGGCAATGATCTTCTCAGCCACGTTCGCGGGCACTTCTTCATAGCGCTCGAACTTGGTGGTGAAGGAGCCCCTTGCCTGGGTCATGGAGCGGAGGTCGGTGGCATACTTGAACAGCTCAGCCTGGGGTGCTTCCGCAATCACCAGCTGCTGTCCGTCCACCTGTTCCATACCGAGGATGCGGCCACGGCGCTTGTTCATGTCGCCCATCACGTCGCCCATGTACTCATCGGGCACGGTGACTTCCACATGCATGATCGGCTCGAGCAGGACGGGGCTGGCGTCTCCGCAGCCCTTCTTGTAGGCAATACGGGCAGCCGTCTTGAAGGCCTGTTCAGAGGAGTCGACCGGGTGATAGGAACCATCGTATAGCTTGGCTCTGAGATGGACCATCGGGTAGCCGGCCAGAACGCCGTGCACGATGTTCTCGCGCAGGCCCTTTTCCACGGAAGGAATGAAGTTGCGCGGGACAGCGCCGCCCACGACGGCATCGACAAACTCGAAATCCTTTTCTTCATCAAGGATCGGAGAGAATTCAATCCACACATCGCCGAACTGGCCGTGTCCACCGGACTGCTTCTTGTGGCGGCCCTGCACGGAGACGGTCTTGCGGATGGTCTCGCGATACGCAATCTTGGGATCGCGCAGATCGGCCTTTGCACCGAACTTCGCTTCCAGCTTATTGCGGACCACGTCCAGGTGCATCTCGCCAAGGCCAGACAGAACGGTCTCTGTCGTCTCAGCATTCTTCTCGAGAGACAGGCTGGGATCTTCTTCCATCAGCTTGGAAAGACCGGTGAAGATCTTGTCTTCCTCGCCCTGCTTCATGGCATAAACGGCCTTGGAGAAGCAGTGCAGCGGATACTGCAGTTCCGGATACTTGATGGGGTTGGCGGGATCTGCCAGGGTATCACCGGTGGAGGTGAACTGCAGCTTGCTCAGAGCACCGATGTCACCTGCATGCAGGGACTGCTTGGCAATCTGCTTCTTGCCCCTGAGCACGTACATGCCGCCGCTCTTCTCGTTCTTGTCCTTGTTGACGTTATAGAGCGTAGTAGAGCTGGTCAGGGTGCCGGAGAAGATGCGGAACAGAGAGAGCTTGCCCACATAGGGGTCAGCGATGGTCTTGAAGATGAAGGCGGAGAAGGGCTCTTCGTCCTTCGTCAGACGGATGATGTCCTCGCCCGTCTTGGGGTTCACACCGTGATGCTCGATGCCCACATGGCCGGGGCTGGGCAGATACTTGCCCATCAGGTCGAGCGTCCTGGCGATGCCGACACCGGTCAGAGCAGACAGTGCCACCACGGGAATGATGGAACCGTCCTTCATGCCCTTCTGGAAGCCCATGAGGATCTCCTCATGTGTCAGGGTTTCGCCCTCGAGATACTTCATCATCAGCTCATCATCGGCAGCGGCTGCCTGCTCGGTCAGCACTTCATACCAGTGATCGATGTGATCCTTGACCTCGGCAGGAATCGGAACTTCCTTGCTCTTATCATAGGCACCCTCAAAGGCCTTCTGATCCAGAATATTCACCACGCCGCGGAAGGTGGGACCTTCGCCCAGCGGGAAGAGCAGCGGCACGACAGCGGAGCCGTGACGTTCACGCAGTTCATTGACAACCTTCTCATAGGACACATGCTCTCTGTCCATCTGGTTGATGATGAACATGCGGCAGGTGTGATGATCGCCCGCCAGTTTGAAGGCCTTCTCAGAGCCCACGCTGACACCAGTCATCGCGCTGACCACGATGGCGGCAGTTTCCACGACACGGATCGGGCCGGTCACTTCGCCAGCGAAATCAAAATAGCCGGGCACATCAATAATATTGAGCGTCTTGCCGTTCCAGTCCACGGGAGCCGTAGCAGCGGAGATGGAACAGTGGCGTCTGATCTCCTCAGGATCATAGTCAGTGGTGGTGTTACCGTCTTCCACCTTGCCCTGACGATCCACAATGTGAGCGGCGTAGAGCATCGCCTCGGTCAGCGTGGTCTTGCCCTCGCCGCCGTGCCCCATGAGGGCAACATTGCGAATATCCTTCGTCAAAAATTCAGCCATATTCGTTCCTCCTTATCAAATTGTTGATCCTTGGTTACAAACACGATGGGACCACTTGAGTTTCATTATACACGTTTTCTTCCGCTTGAAAAGCCCTCTGGCAGTTTTTTCGGCCTGATTGGGCTCAAATATCCCAAAATGTACGAAATTTATACAAGATGCTGTGCTCTTTCCCATAGCATGTGCATCTGCGGCAGGACTGTTTCCGGATTGCCGCTCGTCAGAAATTCTATGGTGCCCTCCCGCGCCTCATCGCGAAGGAGAGATCTTTCCGACAGAACATGCCCTGTCTGCCGAGCGGTCCCTGCATTCCCGTCCAGGACGGGCACATTCTCCGGCAGCATCTTCCTGATGAGGGGCCTCAGGAAACTGTAGTGGGTACAGCCGAGCACAATCGCGTCCACCTGATCCATCCGGTGTGCTGTCAGGATTTTCTCGAGGTACGCCCTCGCGCCATCATCGTCCGCTGTCTCCACCTTTTCCATGAGTCCCGGGCAGGGTACGGGCACAGCACCCTCCCCATAGAGAGCATAGAGCCGCTGAAACTTTGGCAGTCTCAGGGTCATGGGTGTTGCAAGCACCAGCACCTTGCCCCCGTGCCGGAGAAGGGATGCAGGTTTCAGGGCGGGCTCCATCGCAATGATCGGCAGATCCGTCTCCTCACGCAGCTCCTTTGCTGCCACGGCGGAGGCCGTGTTGCATGCGATCACAAGACACTTGATGCGCTTCTGCATCAGCCTGTCCATGATCTCACGGCTGAACTGCAGCACTTCCTCCGGGTTCTTTGTGCCATATGGCGCATGCGCGGTATCCCCGAAATAGAGGAAATCCTCGCAGGGCAGTTCCCGACGAAGGGCGGCCAGCACACTGATCCCGCCGACCCCGCTGTCAAATACGCCAATCGGGCATGTGCTGTCCGGTTGATACCCGGCTGTACGATTCAAAGGCTTTTCCTCTTTTCATGGTGAATTCATGCCCCTTAGACACTCTTCAGGCATGGGCACGATAGTAGGCATACACGCTTACCGCCGCAGCACCAAGCAGCGTCATCACGATCAGAAACGCCACCAGCTTCTTTGTGAATCTCAGGTCTTCCACTTCGCTGTGCAGGAACCCCAGATGCTTTGTCGCCGGAATCACGGCTCTCAGGAAGAGAATCAGGAGCACCGACTCAATGGGAAACAGCACCAGATTCTTCACAATCCTCAGTCCGTCAAAGAGCACATAGTTTTTTCCCATGACCATTCTGTAATACAGCCACATGATCGGCGTATTCAGAACAATATTGACGAAGAAATCAATGCTAAAGCGCGAGAGCGTCACCTTCAGCGCCGTGATCTTTGTCCTGTACAGGAACAGCGCAAAAATCAGGGACCCTGCCATCTCCACAAAGATAAACGGGAAAAAGTACGTGCCAGTGGGAAACAGAAGACAACCGAGCGTGTCCGAGACAGCAGCTGCTGCCAGGGCCACCACGGGGCCGAAGACCATCGCTCCGTAGGCATTGACGAAAAAGGCAATGTTGATCCTCAGGTTTGCAGCAATGGGAATGCTCATGGATTTGAGCGCCACACGGATGGCGATCATGAGCGCAGCAAAGATCAGCACACGCGTGTCTTGAAATTCCCTGGCTGCAGCGCGCCAGTAGGCCCGAGAAAAGGGCGTCTCGAAAATCTCTTTGGGCGAAATCTGTTTTTCCATAGCTAAACCACCTTTATGCATCATCTGACCCGCATAAGGCAGTTCCAAAACAGACAGCAGCGGGATGCGCTGCAGGCACCGCACCGATCTCGGTTTCGTCTCATGACAACTCCCCGTTCATGAGCACTTGACGCGCCTGAAGCTACTCTGCCTCTCTACGAATCGCCTTCATTGTATACACCTGCAAAAATTATGCAAGAGAAAGCCGATTTTGCTTGAAAACCATGCCCTGTTCCCGTATGATGCGAGCGTATCTTGAAAGCATGGATGCATGGAGGTCACTTTATGAACAGATCTGTAAATCGGCTTCTGACAAAGCCTTTTCTCGTTCTGGCAGTGCTCTGTCTTTTGATTCCTGTGTATTCCCTCTCAGAAGCTCTGTCTTTTGCCCCTGTGGCTGTACCGGATTTTACGCTGGAGACAGCCTCCGGTGACACCTTTTCCCTGACCGGAGCACTTTCTGAAGGCGACTTCCTCCTCCTGTTTGTCGATTCGAGGATCTCAAACACAGAAGCAGCACCGCTTCTTGAGCAGGTGCCGGATCTGCCGCATCTGTTTCTCGTATGCGGCGAGGAGGCTGCCCTGCCCGAGGACTTTGCAGATCCCGTTGCCATCTGTCCGGAATCGCTTGTGCCTTTTGTCCAGTCGCTGCCAGGTGCATGCATCGTCCATGAAAATCTGGAGGCGGACTTTCTTCCGCTCATGACGCTGACGGACCCGTTTTCATCGGATGATGTCCCGACCGTTCCGGCCGCTCAGACCCTTGGCGGACTGAGCCTCGTGGAGCCTGCAGAAGTCACACTCTCCGTCCTGGTGACAGACCAGTCCGGCGATCCCGTGCCCGGCGCCTTTGTCACCTTCTGCACGGACGTCACCTGTCTTCCCGTGAGCACAGATGCAAGCGGGACGGCATCCATCACACTGCCCAGCGACAATTACCATGTGCAGATCCTGAAGGTCCCGGACGGATACTCATATGATGTAAGGGAAGAGATCCAGCTGACCCCGGATCTGCCCTCCGGTCAGCTTCACATCACAAAAAACTGAGCGTACCGCCTGTGTACCCGTTCCCATATAGATCCGGAAGAATCAGAGATCGCCGGCTGACGTATACGGTGTTCCGTTCAGGATCCAATCCGGGTCTCTTGGAAAATCGGTATGCGTGACCTGGCACCTTTACGCATAATCTTGAGAATCTCTCAAAAATGCTTATAATTGTCCATGCTCACTGATCGGCCATTCATTCCCGTTTCATGTACCACGCAATGAATGATCGTCATCATGATTTCTCACACCGGGAGGTGATCGCCGTGTCCGAAATCCGAAAGGCCGCCATCCGCGTCGGCGATGTCGTGGAGACCCGAAAAAAGCATCCGTGCGGAAGCAGTCAGTGGGAAGTCACGCGCACCGGTGCAGATATCAAGATGAAATGTCTCGGATGCGGTCGTCTGGTGATGCTGGACCGCGAGACATTTCTGAAGAGAAGGAAAAAGATCATCACCGAGGGTCCGCTGCCTGAGGCACCTGACATGACCTATTATGCACCGGCTGCAGATCCCGGTGAAAGCTTGAACGCTTATGTCACGCCGGATGCTCCCTGAACATGTTCTGGAATTTCAAAATGCAGTACCATTGACCTGCATGAAAATCATTCCCGAGAGGGTGTCGCCTATGAGGCTTCATAAAACAGCTGTTTTCTGTCTTTTCATGATCTGTCTTCTGGCAGCGGGTCTTGCCCTTGCCGATACGACCATCAGTTTTCCCACGATCTACGGGCAGGTCACGCTGGACGAGACCAAGTTTATCATTCTCCAGCCGGACAATCTCGCAAAGCATCAGGAATGGATGGCCAACCGGGGCATCACCGAGGAGAGTCTGCTTGCCGACTGGGAGGAGCGCGGTGTGCTCCTCCAGGCCTGGACCTCCGACAGTTCGTCCTGCCTTGAGATCACAGCGGTCCATGATAATGCATCGGAAACCTATTTCGATCTGGATCAGCAGACCCCGGCCATTCGTGCCACCTATCGTCAGGGGCATCTGAAGGGCACCCTGTACAAGGATCAGGGGTACACATACTCGTCTGCCGAGTGGAAGAACACGACGCAGTATGGACGCTTCCTCATGCTCCGCTACAAGCGGGTCGACGGAGAAAACACATACAGGGGCTACGCCAGGCGGGCCGTCAGAAACGGTTACACCATCACTGTGGACCTGCAGGTCTATGGCCGCTCGCTGAACACCCAGGATCAGAACACCATCAACAAGGTGATGGGCACCTGGCACTTTACCTCCGTACTCCCCCTGCCGGGCACACCAGGTCAGAACCTGATCACCTCCACTTCCGACAGCCAACAGATGAGCGTGACCGTACAGACTGCGGATGAAAATGTCCTAACCGTCCCGGCCACCATCTCCATTTCGCAGGAGCCTCCGCATGAGACGACCACCGGTTCCTTCACGGTCAAGGGTACCTGCAATCCGAACCTTCATATTGTGGGCGTCGTGATGCGGATGACTTCCAATGATCCCATCCGGCTGGAAACGGACGCCAGCAAGAAAGGCAGCTTCTCCCTCCCGGTACAGCTGCCGGAGGAAGGCACCTGGCTCATGACCCTCACCTTCCTGAGTGGCAATCAGGAAGTCGGGGAGATGGTATTCGGCACAACCCTCTACCAGCAGTCCATGCTGCCCGTGAATTTCACGCAGGAGGTTCCCGACCACTTTACCTCCGATTCATTCACACTCTCCGGTGTGACCGCCAAGAACACAAAGATCCAGTGCATTGTGGATGGGATTCTTGACAAGAGCGTCACCACCAACAATTCCGGCAAATTCTCCTTCAAGTTCTCCACGGCCGACGAGGGAACGTACAAGATCACCCTGGTCCTGATGAAAAAAGGATACAATACCAGGCGGTTCACCTGGGAAGTCGGGCGCCATCTGACGGAACTGGAGCTGAACAACCGGATCCGCACAAGCGCAATCAAACCTGCCTACAAGACACTCAACGCAAAGCTCGACAAGTATGTGGGCCGCTACATGAAATACAATCTCTATGTGACAAGTGTCACCAGATCCGGTGATGAATGGATCATCTTCATGGCCATGAACGCCACCAAGAAAGGCGGCTACACCAATCTGGTGGTGGTCACCGCTTCCGAGGATCCCTCCTTTGAGATTGGAACACAGCACTGGATGTACGGAAAGCTGGTTGGCAAGTATGAAGTGCAGAGTCAGGAAAACGGCTCTGTGTTCTATCCCTGCTTTGAGCTGGCCTTCTGGGGATCCTGAGATCGCACCAAAACGATGAAGACAGACATACTGCATGTCTGTCTTTTTCTTCTGCCTCTCGCCAGCGCGACGTTTTCTGTGATAAAATGAATCAGATTGATTTGCGAAGACAGATGGGAGGGAACTTTTCCACATGCTGGAAAGCTTTGCCATTGCCCTTGATGCAGTTATGCCCTTTTTCTGCTATCTGCTGGTCGGGTATCTCGTTGTGCGTTTTCACTGGTCCGACAGAGCATTTCTGGAGAGACTGAACGGGCTGATCTTCAAAGTCATTTTCCCCTTCATGATGTTTTGGAACGTGTATCACGCCACGCCGGAGAGCATGCCAAGCGCTGCACTCATTATCACCTCTGTGTCCGCCATTCTGCTCCTGATCGGGCTCCTGATCTTTCTTGTCCCCCGGTTCGTCCCGGAGAAAAACCGGGGGGGCGTGGTGATTCAGGGCATCTTCCGCTCCAACTTCGTCCTCTTTGGTGTGACGCTCACGGTCTCGGTCTTCGGCGAGGAGAACGCTTCCGTTGCAGGAGTCATGGTCCTCATCATCGTGGCCATGTTCAATGTGGCAGCCGTCCTCGTGCTGGAAATGTTCCGTGATGAAAAGAAGACATCTCCAGGAGAACTCCTTTTGAAGCTTCTGAAAAATCCCCTGCTGCAGGGCTGCATCCTGGGTCTGGTCTTCTTCCTCTTGGGCATCCATCTGCCGCATTTCCTTGAGGTGCCCGTGTCAGCCCTGGCCGCCTGCGCGACCCCGATGGCCGTCATCACCCTGGGCGGCACACTGACGCTGAAGGCGCTGAAGAGGAATATGCGGATCATTTCCTGGGTCATGCTCCTGAAGCTCATCCTCATCCCCATCGTCATGATGACCCTCTCCTACCTCATCGGTCTTCGTGGTGTGGAACTCTTTCTGATCCTCATGATCTTCGGCACGCCCATCGCCACCTCCTCCTACCCCATGGCCGCCAATATGGGCGGGGACGGTGAACTGGCAGGCCAGCTGGTGGTGGTCTCGACCATCGTGTCGCTGCTTACGCTGTTCTGTTTCATCTTCTTCCTCTCGCAGGCCGGTCTCCAGGTATGATGGGACTGCACGCAGACTACGCTTACTGATTTTCAAAGGAAGTGCATCATATGCCAAATGCCATCTCCTCCCCGGCCGCACAGACAGACCCCATTTCCGTCATTTTTCTGCCATCCGGCTTTGCGCTGGATGTACCCGAATCACTCTCCGACTCTTCTGTCAGTCGCGCCTTCAAAGAATCCCCCTGGCAGGCTCTCTACAACCTGGGATTTGAGCCGAAAAGCAATCTGGAGTCGCCCACATTCCACTGGCTCCATGCCCTCGCAGATGTCTTCGTCCATGTCCTGACAGAGCAGCCGGCGCTGGAGATTTCCCGCGAGCAGACAGAGGTACCACTGCCGGAGGAGATCGCGCTGAAGAACCTGGATGCGCTTCCCTGGGGCATCGGGGTGGACAATGTCACGATTGACTGGCTCACTCAGGCGTTTCTTGCCCTCACCGAGGTATTCTGCAGGGAGATTGAGCAATACCAGGGCACGGTGGAACTGTATTTTGCGGAAAAACTCCAGGACCTTCATATCCCCGAGCGGATCTTCTTTCATCTGGTGGAGCGAAAGGACGCAGAGGACGATGCGCCCTTTGCCTTCCTTGCCACCTATTCCACGCGCGGGAGCAACGGAAAGGTCAGCCACCACCCGCTCAGCTACGCCCTGGTGGAGTATAAAAAGTCTCAGGACAAACTGGTGGCTCTCCTCTCATGTCTCAATCGCGCTGCGGATGCCTGTCCGCTGATTGAGGATCTGATGGGCTCCGGGGAGCTGTTTCATCCCCTGAAGCTGACATCCGACGAGGCATATCAGCTGCTCAAATGCGTGCCGGAGATTGAAAAGGCGGGGATCGCCTGCCGCCTGCCTGACTGGTGGAGAAAGAAGAATCACCGCGTGACGCTCTCCGTCTCCATGGGCAAAGGAAAGGACAGCAGGCTCACCATGAGCACGCTTCTGGAGATGATCCCCTCCCTCACCGTCGACGGTGTCCGCCTGACACAGGCGGAGATCAAACAGCTCCTGGCCGCCTCGGAAGGTCTTGTCATGCTCAAGGGCAAATGGGTGGAGGTGGACCACGAAAAGCTTCACGCTCTTCTCCAGGAGATGGACAAGTATCAGGGCGATCTGTCCCTGGTACAGGCCCTGCGGATGCAGAGCGGCGTGGAGACCAGAGATGCCGCAGAGGACACGGAGTTTACCAGCGGGAAGTTCCTGGGCCAGCTCATGGAGCATCTGCGTCATCCGGATGTGCCAAAGGATCTGACCGTGCCGGAAGAGGTCCACGCCTCCCTTCGCCCCTATCAGGAGGCCGGCTTCGGCTGGCTGAGCGAGATGGCATCCTACGGCTTCGGTGCCTGCCTCGCGGATGACATGGGCCTTGGTAAAACGCTCCAGGTGCTGACATTTCTGGAGCAGCTGTACCTCGATCAGCCCGAGGCCAGAGTGCTGCTTGTCGTACCCGCCTCCCTCATCGGCAACTGGGAAAAGGAAATCCAGAAGTTTACCCCGAACCTCACCACCTGCATTCTCCACGGCCAGACCTCCAGAAAGCTGGCAGAGAAGCTGGAAACAGACGAGGCATTTATCACCATCACCACCTACAGCATGGCCAAAAATATCGAATCGCTGCAGGAGAAACACTGGACCTGTCTGGTGCTGGATGAGGCGCAGGCCATCAAGAACCCGCAGGCTCTGCAGAGCAGAGCCGTCAAAAAGATCCCCTCCGTCATCCGCATCGCCATGACCGGTACCCCGATTGAAAACAATCTCTCCAACCTCTGGTCACTGTTTGATTTCCTGAACAAGGGACTGCTTGGCTCCGCGCGGGAGTTCACCAAGTACACCAAGGCCCTGGAAGAGAATCCCACCGGTTATGCGAAGCTCAAGCGCATGGTCTCCCCCTTCATTTTACGGCGTCTCAAGACAGACAAGTCCATCATCTCTGATCTTCCCGACAAGATCGAGACCACGGACTATATTGAGCTGAGCAAGAAACAGGTGACACTCTATCACCAGGAAGTGCGCAGTCTCTCAGAGAAGCTCGCCACCACCGATGGCATGGCCAGACGTGGCCTTGTGCTGCAGAGCATCTCCCGCTTCAAGCAGCTGTGCAACCATCCGGACCAGTATCTGGGCGAGAGCAGCTACAACCCTTCCGAGAGCGGCAAGTTCGCTGCCCTTCAGGAGATCTGCGAATCGATCCGGGACCGCAGGGAGCGGGTGCTGGTCTTCACCCAGTACAGGGAAATCACCCCGCATCTGGACAGCTTCCTCGAAGGCATCTTCGGGAGAAAGGGTCTGGTCATCAGCGGCGAAGTGAAGGTGAAGGAGCGCACCAAGATCGTCGACCAGTTCAACGGCGAGGACTACGTGCCCTACATGGTGCTCACCATCAAGGCAGGCGGAACAGGCCTGAATCTCACCAGTGCCAGCCACGTGATTCTCTTTGACAGATGGTGGAACCCGGCCGTGGAGAGCCAGGCCATCGACCGTGCCTTCCGTATCGGTCAGACCAGGGACGTGCTGGTCCACAAGTTCGTGGCCCGATCCAGCATCGAGGAGAAGATCGCAGACCTGATTGCCTCCAAGGAGGAGCTGGCCCGGAATGTGGTCGGAGAAAACAGCGAGGTCTGGCTGACAGAGCTGAGTAATGAGGAAATCCTGGACCTTGTCAGGCTGGAGGTGTAACTGATGTCATACAGAAGCAGAAGATCATCCTATTACGGCGGATGGGCACCGTATGTGTCCGTGGCAGAGAAGCGGGCCAGCGCCGAGGCGGCCGTGAAGCGGGCTGCCAAGAAGGGCATCATCTATCATCCTATACAGTTGAGCGGCAGGACCATCGCCACCTCCTGGTGGGGCAAGAGCTGGTGTGACAATCTCGAGCGGTATGCAGATTTCGCCAACCGCCTGCCCCGTGGTCGCAGTTATGTGCGAAACGGTTCCGTCATTGACCTGAATATCTCCTCAAGACAGGTCGATGCCCTGGTGCAGGGTTCGAGCCTGTACAAGGTCAAGGTCACCTTTGACCCCATGAACGCCGGCAAGGAAAAGGAACTTGCAAAGGCATGCAGCAAGCAGATTCAGAACGTGGAAGAACTGATCTCCGGTGAGTTTCCCCGGGCCCTGCAGGAGCGATTTCTCGAGCGCGGCAGCCTCTTCCCGACACCGAAGGAAATTCATTTTTCCTGTTCCTGTCCCGACTGGGCCTCCATGTGCAAGCATGTCGCCGCCGTCATGTACGGCATCGGTGCCCGGCTAGACCATGAACCGATGAAATTCTTCGAGCTGCGCGGCATCGACATGCAGGCCTTCGTGACGAGAGCCGTAGAAAACAAGGTCGATGACATGCTGAAAAACGCAAAAAGCAAAAAGAGCAAACGCATTCTGTCCGATGATGATATCGAGGGGCTTTTCGGCATCCTCTGATGTTCCCCCGCCGCCGCGCATCCGGCGGCGGGTTCTCACTGCCCGGATTCCTCGAATTCAAAAAATACCCGAAGTCTCACTTCGGGTGTCATGTCACAGGTTCATTCCTGCCACAAGATCGTCCATGGAATAGAGGCCCGGCGCCTTTCCCTGCATGAAGGCTGCCGCGCGCAGGGCACCCTGCGCAAACACGGCCCTGTCCTCGGCGCTGTGGCTCAGCTTCAGCCGCTCCATCGGGCCGAAAAAGCATACCTCGTGCTCCCCGGCTACAGTGCCGCCGCGAAGAGCATGCATACCGATTTCATCCCGCGGCCGCTCACCTTCCAGGCCGCTGCGCCCGTCTTTGCGCCGGAGATTCTCCAGGCCCGGACACTGCCGGATCCCATCGAGGAGGAGAAGGGCCGTCCCGCTGGGTGCATCCTTTTTCTTCCCGTGGTGCGCCTCCACAATCTCGATGTCAAACCCGGCAGGGTAAAGGACCGAGGCAGCCTTCTGCGCCAGCACCTTCAGCACCGCAATGCCAAGGCTCATGTTGGCGGAGCGGAAGACCGGGATGGATGCGGAAGCCATTGTGATGGCATCCAGCTGCTCCTGCGTGTAACCGGTGGATGCCAGAATACAGGGAAGATCGTTTGCCACGGCAAAGTTCAGAAGGTCCGGAAGTGCCGCCGGGGCAGAAAAGTCAATGATGACGTCCTGCGGTTTCACCGGAAGGTTCACATCTCCAAACGATGAAAACACCGGAAATGACACACTTTCGCCCCTCGGGTCCACGCCAAAGAGGATCTCGAAGCCTTCCTGCAAGGCCTGCCGTGCTACCGCCTGCCCCATTCGCCCGCAGGCACCGGATAGGATGATGCTCATACGTTCACTTCCAATCCCAGTGCGCGCATGGCCTCATAGAGCCTCGGCCGGTTGCGCTCCTGCATGGGGATGAGCGGCAGACGAACCTCGTCCGCGCACTTTCCCATGGCTGCCATTGCCGCCTTGCAGGGGATCGGGCTGGTCTCGCAGAACAGGGCGTTGATCAGCGGCAGCAGCTTCAGCTGCATGGCAGCAGCCCCCTGGTTGTCCCCATCCAGTGCCATGCGCGCCATCTGAGTCGTCTCCCTCGGGCACACATTGCTCACCACCGAGATGACACCCTTGTAGCCGCAGCAGATCATCGGCACGGCGATATCATCGTTGCCGGAATAGAAGCAGGCGCTGTCGCCCACCTGGCGCATCTTCTCAAGGGACTTGCCCACATCGCTGGCTGCTTCCTTCACCCCGATCACGTTCGGATGGCTGCAGATTTCCCGGAGCGCTTCCGCGCCAAGATCAATCCCCGTGCGGGAGGGCACGTTGTAGACGATCACGGGCAGGGTGGCCGCATCCGCCACGGCATGGAAATGTGCTACCAGGCCCTCCTGGCTGGTCTTATTATAGTAGGGCGTCACCACCAGCTGGGCATCCGCACCGAATTCCTTCGACTGCCTGGCCGCATCCACGGCTTCCCTTGTACAGTTGGAACCCGTGCCCGCGATGACGGGGACACGTCCATGCGCCACATCCACCACCCTGCGGATGACACTGAGGTGTTCCTCCCATGTCATGGTGGCAGGCTCGCCCGTGGTGCCGGCAGCAATCAGCGCATTGACACCGCAGTCAATCTGCTCTTCCACCAGCCGGTCCAGGGCATCATAATCCACTTCACCGCCCCGGAACGGGGTGATCAGCGCCGTACCGCATCCTTCAAACAATGGCTTCATACAACATGTCTCCTCTCCAGGTTATACCCGCAGGCAAGTCAGATTCTGTGCGGGATCAGGCCCTTTGCACAGAGCATCTCAGCGGAAAGAATGCCGCCGCCCGCGGCGCCGCGGATTATGTTATGGCTGAGGCACACAAACCGCCAGTCAAAGATCCTGTCTTCCCTGAGCCGCCCGATGGATACGCCGTAGCCCCGCTCAAAGTCGCGGTCCAGGCGCGTCTGCGGCCGGGACGGATCTTCAAAGTACTGCAGGAAAGGCCTCGGCGCGCTGGGCAGGTTCAGCTTCTGGGGCAGCGTCTCAAAGTTCTTCCACCTGTTCAGAATCTCCTCATAGGACGGCTTGGAACGGAAGGACACGGACACCGCTGCCATGTGACCGTCAGAGCAGGCCACACGGAGGCACTGGGCGGAGATCACGGGGAGCTTTGCGTTCACAATGATACTTCCCTCCGGGCTGTCCTCCAGATGTCCCCAGATCTTCAGCGGTTCCTGTTCGCTCTTCTCATCCTCCCCGCCGATGTAGGGGATTACATTGTCCACCATCTCAGGCCAGGTTCTGAACGTCTTTCCTGCACCGCTGATCGCCTGGTAGGTGCAGACGCTGACCTTTTCCGGTTCAAAATCCAGAAGCGGCGTGAGGGCAGGTACATAGCTCTGGATGGAGCAGTTGGGCTTCACGGCGATAAAGCCGCACTTTGTGCCCAGACGCTTTTTTTGCGTCTCAATGACTGCCACATGATCCGAATTGATCTCCGGGATCATCATGGGCACATCCGGAATGCCTCTGCAGGCAGAATTGTTGGAGACGACAGGCACTTCGTGCTTGGCAATCAGCTCCTCGAGGCTGCGGATCTCGTCCTTTTTCATATCTACTGCACAGAATACGAAATCCACCAGGTCCACCCATGCGCTCACGTCCGATGCATCGTGTACGCACATCTCCGCCACATGCTCGGGGATCGGCCAGTCAAACGCCCATCTGCCCTCCACAGCTTCCCGGTATGTTTTCCCGCTGCTGCGGGCTGAGGCTGCCACCATCGTTACCTCGAACCAGGGATGATTTTCAAGAAGTGAAATAAACCTCTGTCCGACCATGCCGGTTGCTCCGACAATGCCCACCCTGTATTTCTGACTGAATGATTCACTCATCGTGCCAATCCTGCCTTCTTTGTATTTTTTGTGTATGGATTGTCCTGGTGTACCTGATGTGAGATTTGATATCTGTCTGAAAAAGAAAAATGCCGCGGTATGGTTCCGCGGTGCATGAAACAGGAGCACAGCGTCATGGCGCTATGATACTTCCTGTCAATCAGCGCTCCGTCGAACCAATCTGTTCGAAGGCAGCCGGCGGCCTTTTCGACCGACGTCCAAGCGTCCCTCAAGGCATCGGGACCTTTCGGCGCATGCCCCTTTCGAACGGCTTCACGGAAGCTGCCTGCTTCTCCGCCGCTGTACTTTTGACCTGCGCGCCTCTGATTTGCCGGCTTCCCGGCGCGGCACATATTAGCATGAAGCATATGGCGTGTCAACGCAGCTACAAAAGTCCTGCAATTCTCCCGGCCGTCTTTTCTGCTGTATCCAGGGCTGTCTTCATGATATCCTCCCATCGACTGCCCTGCAGGTCCAGTCCCTCCGCCTTCACTTCCTCCATGTGATGGACCCCGAGCATGGTGAGCACATCTTGGATATAGAGCCATCCCCAGTCGTGGCCCTCCGTGAGGCCGCCGGCGGTTGTCAGATACACGCAGGCCTTCGCCTTCAGATGCCCGATCAGCCTGTCCCCTTCATAGTGGAAGGTCAGGTTTCGCACCATCATGTGCTCGACCCACACCTTCAGACAGGAAGGAAACGAGAAATCCCAGTACGGCGCTCCGATCACGATGAGGTCCGCCCGCATGAGTTCTCTTGCCGGGCGGACAAGCTCGGTGTCCCAGTCCATCCGGTCACAGATTTTCTCCCGAAGCTGCAGTTCTTCTGTGCCGATCGGCCGAAGGTCCATGGTCATGAGATCATGCCTTAAAATCGTGACATCTTTTCCCTCTTTTTCGCATGCCCTCTCCACCGCTTCTTCGAAGCGGCTCTGGAGCTTTCTTGTCCTCGACCTGTCCTCTCTTGGACAGGCGCTGACCGACACAATGGTCATTCTTCATACCTCCCTGGGGCGGGGTATCATGCCCCGCCCGGCTTCTCATCAGATGTGCGATGGATCATGTCCGCTATCGGCGGAGACTGTACATCACCTCGCAGACAGGATAATATGGAATGTGTATTTCTTTTCAGGAGGCAGTCATGCGTCTTTGTGGTATTGTCGCCGAATACAATCCCTTCCACCTGGGGCACGAATATCATCTGCAGGAGGCCAGAAAAAGCTCCTGTGCCGATGCCGTGATCGTCGTCATGTCCGGCTGCGTCACCCAACGGGGGGAATTTGCCATCCTGCCGCCCTCCATCCGTGCCCGCATGGCCCTGCTGGGCGGCGCCGATGCGGTGGTCCTGCTGCCCGCCGTCTCAGCCGTCCGGGATGCAGAGCATTTTGCGGACCACGGCATCCATACACTCCTGGGCCTCGGGTGCAGCGACATTTCCTTCGGCGTGGAAAACATGCAGCTGGAGCTTCTGGAAGCATGCGCCCGCATGCTCAGGGAAGAGCCGCCGCGCTTTCAGGAAGTGCTGCGTGCATCCATGAAAAGTGGTCTCAGCTGGCCAGCCGCAGCGCAGACTGCTCTCAGTGACATTCTCCCGGACGCAGCGGACCTTCTGTTCGCGCCCAACAACATCCTCGCGCTCTGTTATTTGAGAGCACTTGGAAAATACGCTTCCTCCGAGGTATCTGTACACCCGGTGCTTCGGCGGGGGCGCTACCATGCACAAAGCCTGACCGAGGACACTCCAGGTGCCTCCGCTGTACGCCGCGCGCTCCTGCAGGGAAACTACGAGGAGGCTCTGCGGTTTGTGCCGGCACACATGCACCAGATGCTTCTGGACGCCTTCAGGACACAGTCCGTACCAAGCTTTGATATCCTCGAGGCAGCACTGCTCGGTCACTTTCGAAGGATGGGCGAAGATGCATGGGATCATCTCCCGGATCCATCGGAAGCTCTCCGAAACAGGCTCCGGCACGCCACGCGCACATGCAGCCGTCTTCAGGATGTGGTGTCCGAGGCTTCCACGCGCTCCGTTCCGCGCTCGCGCGTCATGCGCTGCATGATGCAGAGTTTTCTTGGAATCACGCATGAAGCCCTTCTGCTCCCGCCACCGCGCGAGGTCCTGCTCCTGGGTGTCAGGGAGGCGCGGCGGGACCTGATCGGCATTCTCTCCCGTGCCGCCCAGTCGCACGGATTATCCCTCATCACGCGCGCAGGCGAGATCCGACGCTTTGAAAAAGAGCCCTGGATCCAGGTAGAATCCAGGGCCACGGATCTGTATGCGCTTGCCTGCGGGCAGCCTTCAGGTTCGCTGTATACCAGCGGTCTTGTCATTCAGCCGCCTGTCTGAGCGCATCCAGCTGAACGCCGGGCAGATCACGCAGCACCTCCAGGAGCCTCCGTGCCATCTCCCTGGCGCCGCCCTTCACGTCACTTTCGATATTCAGCGGAAGCACCGGATCGTGCACGGAGAGTCTGAGTAAGAGCCAGCCGTTTTCTTTTCCCCCGTCAAGGTCAAAGGAGATGCGAACACCCTCCCGGTTGTCCGGAGCAATATGCCAGGAAGACTGAGCCTGCGCTGATTGGAGCACATGCTCTATGATCTTTTCGCCGGAGGCACGGAAGTCTTCTTCCGTAAGTCCCAGGCGGATCTCCATGCTCTCCACGGGTTCCCTGAGATCCTGAATCATTTTGCCCAGCGAGCTGCCCTGTGCCTTGAGCTTCATAGCCTGCACGATCAAGACCGTCACAAGATACATCCCATCGTCCAGGAAATGATTCTCCTTCAGCGCAGCATGCCCGCTGGTCTCAATGGCGAGCGGACAGGAGATACCCTCCTGATTCAGCCGTACTGCCTCGTCAATCACGTTCCGATAGCCCCGCTTGAATCGGTAGTGTTTCCCGCCGTGCCCCTCGATAAATTCACGCAGGCCCGAGGACGTGACAGAATCGGTCACAATGGTGGCGCCAGGCTCTGCTTCAAGGAGCATGGCAGAGACGAGCGCGATGAGGCGGTTGCGGTTGATGCTCTGCCCGCAGTCGTCGACGATGGCCGCCCTGTCGCAGTCCGCGTCAAAGATGACACCGAGGTCCGCCCCTGATCGGATCACTGCCCCCTGGATGGATGCCATGGCCTCGGCATTTTCCGGGTTCGGCATGTGATTGGGGAACATGCCGTCCGGCTCCAGGAACTGGCTGCCGGAGGTATCTGCGCCGAGAGACTCCATGAGCTTCGCATAGAAGCCGCCGGCCCCGTTGCCGGCATCCACCACCACGTGAAGGCCCTGCAGCGGCTGCTCTGCATCCGTGCCAAGGCCCTTCCGGACCCTGTCTGCCAGAAGATTCATGTAGGCCGGGAGGAAGGGTTCTTTCGTGAGACTGCCCTTCACAGGCCCGTCCTTCAGACGGAGCGAGGACGCCTCCATCAGGATCTTCCGGACCTCTGCAGCTTCAAGGCCGCCCTCCTCCAGGAAAAACTTCAGGCCGTTTCTCTCGGGCGGCAGGTGGCTTGCGGTAATCATGACAGATCCGTCGATCTCATAGGGCGGGGTGATGAGCGACATGTACATGGCAGGCGTCGTGCACAGTCCAAAATCCAGGACAGATGCGCCTGCGCGCCTGATCCCGTCTGCTGCGGCCGACAGGAGCTTTTCGCCCGTCACGCGGCTGTCCCGCCCGAGGGCGATGGTGACCTGCTCCACGGGCTTATCGCATTTCTCTGCTGTGTAGCGCGCAAAGGACATTCCGAGACAGCCCGCAATCTCCTCCGTCAGTGCAGGGGAATCACCGAGTGCTACGCCGCGCACATCGGACCCGCTCATCAGTTTCATCCATTTCTGATCCGCCATCTGGAAAACCTCCTCAGTGTATCATGAATTCAAACGCGTTTATCCGTTCCTTCTGACAGTTTCTTTTCCTCGGCTGCAAGCTCATCCTGCATGCCGCGAAGCATGAGATAGATCGGGCCCATGGCCTCAAAGTCATTCCGGACATGGGTGAAGATCCTGCGGCTGGCTGCCTCCCGAAGATCCGGGGCACGCTGGGAGAGGGAAAAATCCCGCGTCAGGTACCAGGGAATCAATGCCATTGGAAGCTTTGGCGGTATGCTCAATCGCTTAAACTGGGAGGAGGTCAGCACGAGTCCCCGCTCTTGCAGCTGGCATTTGGAGATGATGCCCAGATACCTGTAGGGATCCGCCTCCAGTTCCCTCCGAAACCGGTCCATGAGAGGGCGGTTCTCACCCCATGTAGCAAGCCCCCAGCTCAGGCGTTCCGGACCATATTCAAACCAGAATCCCACAGACTGGTACCGGTCCTCGCTACGCCGCTTAAAATACAGCCAGAGATGATCGCGGTATGGCGTCTTATCATTGGAAAAGCGTGTATCCCTGTGAATTCTGCTCAGGAGCTTATGCGGCCGAAACTCCATTTCGTCATCCAGTTTCAGCAGTTCTTCGGCCATCTCCGAGCCAAACTCGTAAAAGGGCGTCTGTACATCCCGCACATATCTGTCATGCTCCTGGTGAAAAAAAGACGGATCATTATGAAATCTCAGATCCATAAAAAACTGCTCTGTCGAAGCCGGAAATCCCTGAAACATGCTGCACCTCCATGACTTGCTTTCATTGTATCGTTTCCAGAAAAGCTTGACAAGGGATAGGTCATGACGTGAAAAATGCGCCCCGGAGTCAGCCTCCAGGCCGCAGATCACACGTACTTCGGCATGTATTATTCATGGTTCCCGCAGCTATTTCGGGCAACAAGAGACGAGGCGTTTCACCTCTTGTTAATGTCATAAATGTAGCTAGCTATTGCTAAATCTGCTTTGTCATGATATCCTCATGGAGCATCTCCAGGATCACATGGACGGAGGACATGTGATCCTGGAATTGAAGCGTGGATTTCAGCTCCAAGATTTACGGAGATTTCATGACTGACCAGGATATTTTCTTGTGAGAAGGAGAGGTAGTATGTACAAAGTGACTGCCATCAAAAAGTCCAATGATGTTTATTACTATATTCAGCAGACTGTCAGAAAAGGAAATAAGGTATCGTCGCATACTACAGAAAAGCTTGGAAAGCATTCAGAACTTCTCAAGCTGTATGATGATCCCAGGCAATATGCTGAAGACCGCTGTGCCGAGTTAAACCGGGAATACGATGAGGACAAGGATGCCCTGCATATCACGGTAGATACCAAAGGCAAGAATATTCCTCAGACGAATGAACGGGTTGTGCAATCGACAGCCCTCAATGTGGGGTATTTCTATCTGCAATATGTGCTGGGCAAGCTCAAATTAAAGAAATACTTTGCTGGTTTGTCAAAGGATAGACAATTTGAATATGACCCCTATGATATCCACAGGTTTCTTGTCTATGATCGCATCATGTATCCAAGATCAAAACGGCAAACCGGTCTCCATCTGATAAACTATTACGAAAAGCCTGACATAAAAAACCATTCGCTTCTTCGATACATGTCATTGCTCGCACAAGATTATGACGGCTACCTTGAGTATCTGTTCGACATGACAAGTCAGGTGGTCAGGCGTGATCTGTCGGTCTGCTATTACGACTGTTCGAATGTCTATTATGAGATTGACTTTGCAGATGAGGAATGGACAGATGAAACGACCGGAGAGACCATAGATGGATTACGACAGTTTGGAGTCAGGAAAGATCATCGGCCGAATCCCATTGTGGAAATGGGTCTGATGATGGACAGCGAAGGTATTCCAATCACGATGTCCCTTCACCCCGGAAATACAGGAGAGCAAATCACAGCTATCCCGTTGGAGCGCAAGGTGATACGTATGCTGAATGAAAAGGACGTCATCTACTGCGCAGATGCCGGGTTAGGATCTTACAGTATCAGGGCATACAATTCTCTCAACTGCCGTCATTTTGTCATAACCCAATCTCTGAAGAAGCTGTCTGGCGTATTACGCGAAGCAGTGTTTGATCATACGGACTATTATCTTTGGTCAGATCACACAGCAAAGACGGTCGATGAAATGAAGAGCTTTGACAGGTCGGATCCTGACAACAGAAATCTGTACAACGATAAAATCTATAAAGTCATTCCAGCGGATACGCTCACGGAACTGCCAGGCTTCTTTGAAACAAAAACAACAAGCACCGGGAAAACAAAACAAGTCAAGACAAAAGGAATGCTGAAGCAATGGATTGTTGTGACCTTCTCCAGAAAACAATTCGAATATCAGCGAGCCATAAGAAACAGACAGATCGAGCGAGCCAGACAGCTTCTGGCGAATGCAGTAGACCCCGAGGAAATCAGGAAAAGCAGTCATGACGTCAGAAGATTCATCCGTCGAAAGAAGAACAACGGCGAAAAGCTTGAATACGAAATTGACGAAGAACGCATTAAAGATGAAGAGCAATATGACGGATATTACGGTATTGCAACCAACCTTGAAGTCATGAACAGCAAAGGCCAGGTGGACAAAGCGGTGTTGACGCGAGTCTTTGAAACCGCTGCAGGACGATGGAAAATCGAAGCTGATTTTCGTCTTACAGAGACGTGGCATCAAAATCCTGACAGGATCAAGGCTCATTTCTTAATATGCTATACCAGTCTTCTGGTTCGTAGCCTGGTAGAAAAGCTGTTTAAGGATGCAGGGGCTCATTATACACCAGAGGAAATCGCTGAATCTCTTCGGAATATGATGGTATCTCCGATTGAAAAGAAGATGTATATCGCCAACTATGAGGGGGCGTCGATACTGGATGATTTTCAGAGGATTACGAATGTAAGCATGACAAAACAGTATTATGGTCCAACAACATTGGACAAGATCGTAAAGAAACTATTGTAATGATGAGCACGAAAACGCGACCCGGAGTCAGCCTCCGGGTCGCAGATCATGCACGTCCTTCGGCGTGCACTTTTTACGCTTCCACTGTCACTTTTTCCGGTCCAAAGCCCATGAGTGCGGCACTGCGATTGTCCGGCTGGCTCTGTCCCACATAGAGGTCCCAATTTCCCGAAAGCGCAGTCCTGCTTCCGTCCTCCTCCACCACCGTAAACGCCTTTGGATCCACACGCAGTGTCAGTTCTTTCTCCTCGCCCTTTTTCAGCGCAATCCGCCCAAAGGCACACAGATGCGGATGCAGCGGCAGACGGTCCTCATTGGGTCTATGGGCATATGCCTCTACGACACACTCGCCGTCCACAGCGCCCGTATTCTTCACCGCAACCTTTACGGCATCCTTTCCAGCCTCCACCACATGTGTTTCAAAGGAGGTATAGCTCAGACCAAACCCGAAGGGATACAGCGCCTCTCCCTCAAAGTAGCGGTAGGTCCTGTTCTTCATCGAATAGTCGGTGAACTCAGGCAGCTCATCCACCGATGTATAGAAGGTCACGGGCAGCTTTCCGGAGGGGCTTACCTC
>JAFUBA010000135.1 GCA_017460395.1 Clostridia bacterium
AAGGATAGAGAAACGCCCCGCAGGTTCATCACCCGCGAGGCGTTCTCTATCCTTTCTTGTCGAGTGTATCATATCATAAAGGGCCTACTGGAATCCACTGGAATTCACTGGAATCTACTGGAATCAGCTACCCAATTTCGGGACGGCCACACAGCGGAGAGCCTTAGAGTGCACCTTGAACACATTGCTGACGGTACAGTGCATCTTGTCAGCGATCTCCTCCCAGCTGCGAAAGCAAATGTATCTGAGCTCCAGCAGTGTCTGGTATTCCGGATTTTCCACCGCGTAGATCGTGTGCATGATCTCCTGCTTCTTGTCTATCAGCTGATCGATGTCCGCATTGATCTCCGTCTGCATATCCACCATCTTGGCGATGGCATCCTCCATCGAATGAACGTTCCTTGTGTGGCTGACCACATCATCCTGCATGATGCTGGTGGTTTTGGTGGACATTTCCTTCAGCGTTGCCATCATATCCAGTTTGGAATTAATCCGCTGGTCAAGATGAAACGCCTGATTCAGATATTCTTTTGCGGTCATTTCACCGCCTCCTTCCTCAGTCTTTCAATCAGGTAATCCGGGTCCACCTGTGTCAGCACTCCGTACCAGGAAGAGTGAAAGAATTTCTCGAGCTCCATAGCCTCTTTCATGGCAGCTTTGTCATCTGGATGCTTTTTCAGCCTGCGAAGAGCCTCCCGGTAATCCTTCACCGCCTGCTCAATGATGCCGTTGGCCAGCGCCTGGTATCCGTTCAAGGCGTCACCGCCTTCGCTTTCTCCTCAAGGTAACCGTAGATGGCGATCAGGATGGTTGTGGCCAAAGAGTGATTCTCCCATTTTGCGGCCACTGCGCCGATGTCCGTTGCAGCATCCATCCACCAATCCACAGCGGCATCAGTGCCGTTTGGCGGTGGCTGGCTGTGCGCTCCCAGATAGGTAGCCGCGTCCAGCATGATTTCCAATTCCGTATTTGTCATCGTGCGCCTCCCAGCTGTGCTTTTACCGCGTCAATCAGCGCGGACTGTGTTTTGTCCTTTCGCTCCAGGGCCTGCATGATCTGTACGTCGATGGTGCCCTTCGTCATGATGTGGTGGATTACCACGGTGGAGGATGTCTGTCCCTGCCGCCACAATCGGGCATTGGTCTGCTGATACAGTTCCAGGCTCCACGTCAGGCCAAACCACACCAAGGTGGAACCGCCTGCCTGCAGATTCAGACCGTGTCCGGCGGAGGCAGGATGGATGACCGCCAATGAGATCCTTCCATCATTCCAGTCAGTGATGTCCTTGCTGGTGCGGATTTCCCTTGCTGCCGGGAACCGCTCCTGAATACGCTTCAGGTCATGCTTGAACCAGTAGGCCACCAGCAGCGGTTTGCCGTTCGCGCCTTCGATCAGATCCTCCAGTGCATCCAGCTTCCGGTCGTGAATCTGCACGGTATCCTTTTCCTCGGCGTACACAGCACCGTTGGCCATCTGACACAGTTTTCCGGACAGGGCAGCGGCGTTCACCGCGTCGATTTCCTTGCCCTTGACCTGAACGATCAGCTGTTCCTTCATCTGGTCATACACCTGCTGCTCGTCCTCGCTCATGCTGACCAGTACGCGATTCATAATGCACTCCGGCATCTTCAGGTGATCCGTCGCCCGCATGGAAATGGTGATGTCTCCGATTTTTCGGTAGATTTCATCCTCAGCACCAGGCCGGGGTTTATAGGAGAAGATCTGCTGCATGCTGCGCTTGTCGGGAACAAAGTAGGCTTCGCGGTACCGGGTGATAAACCGTCCGAGCCGCTGGCCCATGTCCAGGAGCCGGAACTCTGCCCACAGATCCATGAGGCCATTGCTGCTGGGTGTACCCGTCAGGCCTACGATACGCTTCACGGATGGCCGCACCTTCAGGAGGCTCTTGAACCGTTTTGCCTGCCAGCTTTTAAAGGAAGACAGCTCGTCGATCACGATCATGTCATACCGGAAGGGCAAGCCGCTGTCTTCCACCAGCCACTGCACGTTTTCCCGGTTGATGATGTGCAGGAAGGCAGGCCGCATCAGCGCTGCCAGACGCTCCTTTTCGTTGCCGACGGCCACACTGTAGCTCAGGCCCTGCAGGTGATCCCATTTCTGAAGCTCTGCAGGCCATGTGTCCCTGGCCACCCGTAATGGGGCAATCACCAGCACCCGGCTGATCTCAAAGGCATCCAGACATAGTTCCTGAATAGCGGTCAGCGTGATCACGCTCTTGCCAAGGCCCATATCCAGCAGGACGGCGGCTTCCGGGTGCATCAGGATGAAATCCGTCGCATAAGCCTGATAGTCATGGGGCACATATTTCATCCAGTACACCTCCGATCTGTTCAGGATGGTCTATGCAGTACACCGGAAACCCAAGCGACTCCAGCTGCCTTTTCCGCTTTACCTGCAGCGGGCGCGGGTGCTTTCCTGGCGCTTTCAGTTCCACAAATGCGACGCGACGATTGGGCATCAGTACAATTCGGTCGGGAACACCGGCAAGGCCGGGACTGACAAACTTCAGTGCCAGACCGCCTCGATCCCGGACTGCCTTTCGCAGCGCCTGCTCCACTTGCTTTTCAATCATGGACTCGAACTCCTTTGCATCAGTGAGTATTGCCTAATGTGTGACGGTCGTTGACGGTCGTTCCCAAAACTCCTCTATAGGCCAATTTCCCTTGATTTTTACCTATACAACAGTTTTGGAATTGACCATCAACGAGTGTCACACTTCCTATTAATATGTCATTCCAAAAAGTCGTCGGTCACATCGGCCTTCGTGCCCAGCGCCAGCCCGGTTACGAAGGACCCGTTCCGCAATTTCTGACGCGTGAAGCCCTCGTTCTCCAGGGCATTGTAGAAATCCGTCGTGGAGCGGGTGTACTCGCCTGTGTCCGCGCAGAAGGTGCGGTAGGCGGAGTAGAGCTCGCCGGATTTGACCTGCAGGCTGTTGCCGATCTCGCAGCGCTCGTTCAGGAAATGGCCCAGCCAGTCATTGTCCTCGCGGTATTGCTTGATCGCCCGCTGGACACATTCTGGCAGCGGAATCTTGAAGTCATGCTTAATGACATCCGCTGCGCCCTCAATCACCCAGGAGAGGATCGCGCCGCCAGCATTTCTGAACAGGTAATCGCTGTAGTTTTTGATGTCGCTCTTGCCTTCGATCTTCGCATCAAAGGGAATCACGATCAGCCGTCGCCAGATTCCGGCGTCCTTGGCACCCACCTTGGGAAGGTGATTGGTATAGAGCACGACGGTGTGGCTGGGCGTATAGGCAAAGGGATCTTTGTACTTTTTCTCCGCCGACACATCGTCCGTAGAGCACAGCTGCTTTACGATGGAGGTGTTCAGGCGAGTGCCTTCCTCCAGCTCGGAGGCGATCAGCATGCGCTTGCCCTTGGCCTCAGCCAGTTCCGGACGCACATTGCGCTTGCAGCCCACAGTCAGGGCATCGGCGGAGATGTTACCGCTATAGGTGCCGAGCACATGAGCCAGGGTATTCCAGAAGGTGGATTTGCCGTTGCGGCCATCGCCATAGGCAATGATGAGCGCTTCCACGAACACCTTTCCCACGGCGATCATTCCGGCAACCTGTTGCACGTAGTGAATCAACTCCTTGTCGCCGCAGAAGAACAGGTTCAGGGCATCCTGCCACAGCGCTTTCCCGTCTTCGCCCGGCTGTACAGCGGTCATCTTCGTGACAAAGTGATCTGCGCTGTGCGGCATCGCGCCAGCCAGGCCGAGCCGGAGATCATACGCACATTCTGGCGTGTTCAGCAGGAAGGGATCAGCGTCCAGATCCTGGGGCCGGATCAGCACCATGGGCTGCACCTCCGCCAGAACAGCCTTGAAGTTCTTGGACTGGCGGTAGTTCATCGCTGTGGATTGATACCCGATGGCCCGCATATAGCTCATGTACACCTGCAGCTGATCATCGTTCATGTCGCTCTGGGCCTTCTTCTTGCTTTCCCGGTTCATCAGGTCAGCAGCTCCGTTCTGCTCCAGAATCTTGTAGGCCTCCGTCGCTGCGGCGGACGCTTCCTCCAGCTGCATATCGGAAAGATCATGCATGATGGCATGGGCGCGAGGCTTGGATTCCTCCCAGATATCGTCGTTGTACACGATGAAATCTGTCGCCGGTGAATAGCGCATCTGACCGGAGAAGACCTCCGCCAGCACACGTGCCTCCGCCACATCGGAATTGTCGCTGGGCTTGTACAGGAAATCGCCGTGCCGGGCAGCGTATTCCTCGGGAGACACATAGTCCTCACTCTGGGAGATCTTCCGGTAAAACCGCACGGCGCTGTGCCAGATGGTATCGAGCTCGCGCTGCTCCAGGGGCGGCACACAGGACGCGGCCTTCTCCAGAAACTTCTGCCGCGCCTCTTCCGTTTCGCCCAGCCGCTTGAGCAGCTTCCCGGCAAAGTGTGACATGGTCGCGTTTCTGCTTCCTTCGGGAATGATGCCGCTGGCATCCGGCAGGGGCAGGTTGGCGAAGGCCTCCTCGTTATCCGGGTAATACAGATCCAGACATTCATTCAGAGTGATGGTACCTTCATGGAACTGTACCTGCGGATCCTTGGTGCCATAAAAGAAGCGGGCCGCATCCAGAGCCTTCGTGTCGAAATACGGGAAGATGCTGTTGATCTGCTGTTTCAGATTCTTATAGGTTTCCGGATCAGTCATCTCATCAATCAGGAAAAAGCAATGGAACCTGGGCCGGGCGCTCTTGCCCTCCTTGGGCAGGTTGTGGTGACGGCTGAAGTGGAAGCCGACCGTAACGTCCGGAAACAGGCTGAGGATCTTCTCCGGGGAAACCCAATCCTCAGGGTTCTCGCTGTGTCCATTGTCACAATCCAGCGCCAGGCAGTTGGTGCGGATGAAGTTCTCGTTGGAACGATAGCCCTTGGCGTATTCAACCGCTACATAATCCTGGCACACGGCCTGCCGGAGAGATTCCTCGTCTCCGGCGCAGACCTTGTGCGGATACAGGCAGTTCCACTCGTTGCCAATACAGTTGGCCCGATAAAGATTGAAAGCTGCCATTCGGATCAGGCCTCCATTTCAGACTGGGTCTCCAGCACGGACAGCATCCAGCGCAGCGCTTCCTTCATGGTTTCAAGCTCTGCGTCGCCGCCCAGGATGATCTCAATGGAATCGCAGCCGAACTGATCCGCTTCCACATTGCAGCGGATATCGGTACTGCCCAGATCCTTCAGGCGCAGATAGGTGCGGGAGCCGTGACCGGAATCGCCGCCCTGATAGCCGTTGGTACCGGCTTCTACTTCGAGGATATTGCAGTTGACGATCTCCCGGCTCCATGTGGTTACCTTGGAGCGGTCGATGGCGCGGATACGCTTCTTGGCAGGATAAGAATTACCGTCGGACTCGGTGTAATACATATCAGTTGACCTCCTTGCAATCGTCGGTAAAGAAACGGACTGTCTGGCCCTTGCGGCGTGCTCTGGCAATCTCAATGGACATTCCCTTGGAAATGCGGTCGCCGAAAGCCCAGAGCTCCGCGCATTTCGTCAGGAGGATGATGTTCATTCGCATGGCCAGATTCCGCTCGGCCTCGTTGCTGTCATCCAAAAACTGTGGGAACAGCAGGTGCGGCGTAATCGGAAGGTATCCCTGATCTACTGCGAATCGGCTGTACCTGCGGGCGTTTTCCAGATTGGTTTCGGTGTCTCCGGAAAAGGGACTGCAGATGTAGACAATGGGACGGAAACGGGAATCGTGAAGCTCCTGTTCCACCCGCATCAGCGCCTCATAGGCTGTGGGATCGGGATACCCGGACGCGTTGAATCGGTTGATGTGGCTCATGTGACCGTGGCATAGCTTTTCATGCGATGCGCCTCCTTCATAAAGATTGGGCTTCCGATACCCACAGGACAAAATGGCTCGGTTTGGCAACCGGGCCGTGATTTTTATGCAAAAAAAAGAAGAGCCACCGAAGTGACTCTCCCTTTGCTGGGTTGATCAGGCAATGAAATCTTGTACATCCTCAAGCGTCAGATCGAATCTGCTGCCAAGAACGACAACACCATACCCGTTGTGAATGATCATATAGCCAAGCTGGTTGTCATAAGACCAATTCCGGGCACGGGACTTGCAAAGTCTGTATCCCAGCTTTGCCAGATCACGACGGAGCTTGCGCTCCAGATTGTTAGCTGACATCTGGTGAACCTCCTTTCACATAGATTTCTCTATGCCGAGCCTCACCAAGCCAAGCCATACCACGTCTATCTGTGACTGACAAAGCTACTATATCATGACTTGGTTAAAAAGAGAATCTCAAAATTGGTATATCTGGAGACATTCAAATTTTTTCTGCCCTTTGGTTGCCAAAGAACCGGTTTTTGTCCTGTGGGTTGCGAAGGGACACGAAACACCCCCTTCGGAAAGTGAGGTGCAGGACAAATGCAGGAACACTATGACAACCCTGGAACCGGTGCCACCGCCGAGAGCACGCTGGACGAGCTCTTTGGAACGCTGTGGGCGATCTCCGTGATCACCCGACGCATGGCTGGCCAGATCAACGCAATGAGGCAAAAGAAAGGAGAACCGAAGCATGAGCAAAATGTCGGAACTGTCCACCGCCGTCGCAGAGCTGCACAAATGTGGTGAGGCCCTGATCGAGATCAGCCAGACCCTGCGGGACATCTTCAGCAGCGACGAGCCTGTGAAGGACGATCCTGCCGTGCAGCCCCAGCAGGAACCCGCCAAGCCGACCGTTACATTGGAAGAAGTCCGGGCGGTGCTGGCTGAAAAGTCCGTCGCCGGGCATCGCGCTGAGGTGCAGGCACTGATCCGGGAATGCGGCGCGGACAAGCTGAGCGCCGTTGATCCCAGCCGGTACGCTGACCTGAAGGCAAAGGCGGAGGTGTTGTAATGGCACCGCGAACACACGCAATCCTGTCCGCTTCGTCGGCGCACCGTTGGCTGAACTGCAGCCCCAGTGCCCGGTTGGAGCAGGACTTTGCGGATCGGGAAACGGAAGCCGCAGCCGAAGGCACAGCCGCCCATGCGCTGGCTGAGCATAAGCTTCGGAAGGCGCTGAAGCTCCAGACAAAAAAGCCCATCTCCACTTATGACAGTGATGAGATGGACGGGCACACGGACGGATACGTCCAGTATGTGTTGGAAACCCTGGCGGAGGCGAAGAAGCGCTGCCCGGACGCAATCCTGCTGATCGAGCAGCGGCTGGATTTCTCCTGCTGGGTACCCGATGGCTTCGGCACTGGCGATGCCCTGATTGTGGCCGACGATGAGCTCCACATCATCGATCTGAAATATGGCCAGGGCATCGTCGTGGAGGCGGAGCGCAATCCGCAGATGATGCTGTACGCCTTGGGTGCCTTAAACATCTTTGATGGCCTGTACGATATTCGCACGGTCAGCATGACGATCTACCAGCCGCGAAGGGAGAACATTTCCACCTGGGCGATATCCGTAGTGGATCTGAAAGATTGGGCAGAAAACACACTGAAGCCCCTGGCGGCCCTGGCATTTCAGGGTAAGGGTGACTACCATCCCGGCGCATGGTGTGTCTTCTGCAAGGCAGCGGTACGTTGCCGGGCCAGAGCGGAAGCGAATCTGGAACTGGCAAAGCTGGACTTCGCCCTGCCACCGCTGCTTACCGATGCGGAAATCGGCGAGGTGCTGGGCAAGCTGGATGACCTGATCAAATGGGCAGACGAGCTCAAGACCTATGCGCTGGACGGAGCGCTGCATCAAGGTAAGCAGTGGCCCGGCTGGAAGCTGGTCGAGGGCCGCAGCGTCCGCAAGTACACCGATGAGGATGCCGTGATAGCTGCTGCCAACGCAGCGGGCTATAAGGACATCTTCAGAAAAACACTCCTGCCCATCGGAGAGATGGAAAAGCTCATGGGCAAGCAGACCTTTGCCGAGGTGCTGGGCTCCTGTGTCCAT
>JAFUBA010000136.1 GCA_017460395.1 Clostridia bacterium
CCAGCTCGAAAAGACCATCGATGCCCTGCGGGACCGCTTCGGCACTCAGGCCGTGACCCGTGGAAAGGTCACGCCCCCTGCCGGGAAAAAATAGTCCCGGGTGGCTTGTTTTCGTTTTTTTGAAGGTGCCCCAAAGAGGGATTTCTGTCTCTCAGGCGCGACAGTATGCATCTTTTGCGCGTCTGCACCCCACTCTGTGATGTTTCCCAAGATTCGTCATTTTTCTTGCATCCCCACCGCAAATGCGATATGATAAAGGGCGTTGCCTTAAAATCTGCAGATATTTCTGCGGATGAAGAGTTTTTGTAAAGGAGGGACTCCATGCCAACCACGCAGTTTGACAAGGAATCCATCAAACAATCCATTATCGGAAAACTTCAGCGCTATAATGGCCGCACCGTGCAGGAAGCCAGTGAACAGCAGATCTACAAAGCTGTCGCTTCCACCGTGCGTGACCAGATCATGCAGAAATTTACCATTGCACGGGATGAGCGCAAGAATAACAAGTCCAAGAGACTGTACTATCTGTCCGTAGAATACCTCATGGGCCGCAGCATGTACTGCAACATGCTCAACCTGGTCTCCACAGACGAATACCGTCAGGCTCTGAAGGAGCTTGGCATCAATCTGGATGACATCCTCAAGGAAGAGCCGGAACCCGGCCTTGGCAACGGCGGTCTCGGCCGTCTGGCTGCCTGCTTCCTCGACTCCCTTGCCTCCCTCGATCTGCCCGCCATGGGCTGCACCATCCGCTATGAGTACGGCCTGTTCCGTCAGAAGATCGTGGACGGCCAGCAGGTGGAGCTGCCGGACAGCTGGCTGGAGAACGGCAACGTCTGGGAAATGCCCGTGATGGAGGACGCATGTGAGGTGCACTTCGGCGGTCATGTGGACATTTCCGAGGAGGATGGAAAGCAGAAATTCATCCACCGCGACTACTATACCGTGGAAGCCGTGCCCTATGACATGCCCATCGTGGGTTACAATACCAGCACCGTCAATACCCTGAGAACCTGGAGCGCCCGCAGCAAGAAGCGGATCGACCTTTCCTCCTTCGGCCAGGGCAAGTATGCACAGGCCAGCGAGGAGATCGAGCTGGCAGAGGTGATTTCCAAGGTCCTCTACCCCGAGGACAATCACTACGAAGGAAAGATGCTCCGCCTCAAGCAGCACTATTTCTTCACCTCCGCCACCCTGCAGTACATCATCAAGGACTTCAAGAAGCTCCACGGTGCCAACTGGGCCCTGTTCCCGGACAAGGTGTGCATCCACATCAACGACACCCATCCGGGTCTTGCAATCCCTGAGCTCATGCGCCTGCTCATGGACGAGGAAGGCCTGGGCTGGGATGAGGCCGCTGACATCTGCCAGAAGACCTTCGCCTACACCAACCATACCATCATGGCGGAAGCACTGGAAAAGTGGCCGGAAGCCATGGTTCGTCAGCAGCTGCCCCGCATTTTCATGATCCTCGAGGAGCTCAACCGGCGTCTTTGCAAGGATCTGTGGGATGCCTTCCCCGGCGAATGGGAGCGCATCGGTCAGATGGCCATCATCTCCTATGGTCAGGTACACATGGCCAATCTGTGCATTGCCATGTCCCACTCCGTCAACGGCGTGTCCCAGCTGCACGGCGACATCCTCAAGGAAGAGACCTTCCATGACTATAACCTGGTCAGCCCCGAGAAGTTCTCCGCCATCACCAACGGCATCACGCACCGCCGCTGGCTCATGAGCTGCAACCCGAAGCTAACCAGCCTGATCTGCGACACCATCGGCACCGACTGGATCCGCGAGCCCGAACAGCTCTCTGCCCTGACACCCTACGCCGAGGACAAGGCCTTCCGTGAAAAGTTCGCCAAGATCAAGCAGGAGAACAAGCAGCGCCTGGTGAAGCTGGTCAAGAACCGCCAGAACATCGACGTTGATCCCACCTTCGTCTTCGATGTACAGTCCAAGCGCCTGCATGAGTACAAGCGGCAGATGCTCAATGCACTGCACATTCTGGTGCTCTACAACCGCATCGTGTCCGATGACAGCTTCACCATGGAGCCCCGCGCCTTCTTCTTTGGTGCCAAGGCCAGCCCCGGATACTACCGCGCAAAGCAGATCATCCGCTTCATCAATGGCCTGGCCCGCTTGATCGACAATCATCCCAGGGCCCGCAAGTTCCTCAAGGTCGTGTTCCTTGAGAACTATGATGTGTCCACTGCAGAAGTTCTGATCCCCGCCTCCGAAATCTCTGAGCAGCTCTCCACCGCCTCCAAGGAGGCCAGCGGCACCGGCAACATGAAATTCATGATGAACGGTGCGGTGACCATCGGCACCATGGACGGCGCCAATGTGTAGATGAGCGAGCAGGTCGGAATGGACAACATCTATATCTTCGGCATGCGTGCTGACACCGTACGGGATATGTACAAGGAGCGGAACTACAATCCCATGACCATCTTTGAGACCAACGCCGAGCTGCGCCAGGCGCTGACCCAGATGATCGACGGCACCATCTTCCCGGACAACCCGGCCGTGGTGCAGGATCTGTATCATTCCCTGCTCATGAGCGACTGGAACGCCATCGCCGATCCGTACTTTGTCCTCAAGGACTTCGGATCCTACTCCATGGCTCAGCGGCGGATCAACGCCGACTACCAGGATCCCGACAAGTGGTGGAAGATGGCCGTTATCAACACAGCCATGTCCGGTGTGTTCTCCTCCGATCGCACGATCCGCGAGTACAATGAGCGCATCTGGCATCTCACGCCCCTCAGCCGCAAGTAATCTGGTTTTGTAAACCTTTTGTCCGATGTGCCCTGCGGCACATCGGACGTTTTCAAGCCGAACGATAAATCAAAGGAATGATGGCGCTTGATGCGTTTTGACTCACACATTGGCTTTTTCCGGGAACCGCTGGGTCCCGCTGCCGCCGGTGCAACCCTTCAGCTGCGCTTCATCTGCGATGATGCCACCCACATTGTGGTGCGCACCTTCCAGACCGATGAGCGTGCCTTCCCCATGCGGGAGGGGGCACACCACATCTGGGAAGCTGTCCTGGATGTTCCGGAAAAGACGGGCCTTCTGTGGTACGATTTCATCGTCTACCACAAGGACGGTACAGTCTCCCGCTACGGCGCACCGGAGGACGGGCTCGGCGGAGAAGGCCGGGTATGGCCGGATCACATGCACGCCTATCAGCTGACCATCTATGATCCGCACTATACCACCCCCCGCTACATGCACGGCGCGGTCATCTACCAGATCTTTCCGGACCGCTTCTACAAGGCGCCCACGAAGGCCAAAGATACCAGGCGCGACAGGGAAATCCACCGGATGTGGACCGAGGATCTGTACACCGGGCGCGACCGGACTTCCCAGGAGAACGACGTCCTGGAGTTCTACGGCGGCACGCTCAACGGGATCCGGGAGAAGCTCCCCTACCTGAAGGACCTGGGCGTGGATATTCTCTATCTGAACCCCATCTTCCAGGCATCCAGCAATCATCGCTACGATACCGCAGATTACAGCCGGATCGACCCATTGCTTGGCACCGAGGAGGATCTGACCGAGCTGTGCCGCGCGGCAGAAGGCCTTGGCATGCGCGTCATGCTGGACGGTGTCTTCAGCCATACCGGTGAGGACAGCCTCTATTTCAACCACTTCGGGCACTTCCCCACGGTGGGTGCCTTTCAGGGGCCTGCGTCCCCCTACTATGACTGGTATACCTTTGAGCATTATCCGGACAAGTACCGCGCGTGGTGGGGTATTGAGACCCTGCCGGAGGTGCGCAAGGACAATCCCGAATACCAGGAGTTCATGTTCAACGGCAAGGATGGGATCGTGCCAAGATGGATCAGGGCCGGTGCCTGCGGCTGGCGGCTGGACGTGGCAGACGAGCTGCCCATGAGTTTTCTCAGGAAGCTTCGCGACTCTGCCAAGCGCTGTGACCCTGATGCAGTAGTGCTGGGTGAGGTATGGGAGGACGCGTCCAACAAGGTTGCCTATGGAGAGATGCGCTGCTACTGCACGGGCGATACGCTGGACTCCGTGATGAACTACCCCCTTCGCACGGCCATCCTGGACTTTGCCACAGGAAAATCGGATGCCAAGAGCCTTGTGCGCCTCATCAACCACCAGTCGGAGGTCTATCCGCCTCAGTTCCAGTATGCCCTGATGAACCTTCTGGGCAGCCACGACCGCGTGCGCGTGCTCAACATGCTGGTGGAGGCGGAAGGGAAAGATATGACCAAGTATGAGCAGCGCCACCTGCGCCTGAGCGATGATGACTATGCACTGGCCAGGGAACGGTACCTCATGTGCCTGGATCTTCTCTGTGCCCTGCCCGGCTGTCCCACCATCTACTACGGTGATGAGGCCGGCCTCACCGGCACGGCAGATCCCTTCTGCCGAAGGCCCTTCCCCTGGGGACGGGAGGACAGAAAGCTGCAGCAGGCCGTACGTGCTAAACTGCAGGCAAGGCAGCAGGACAGCCTGCTGAGGTACGGACACATGTCAGTGGAAGCCCTGGACGATGACACCGTGCGCATCCAGCGCTACTTTGACGGTCATGCAGATGCCCTCGGAAGAAAAAACCATGAAAAGCGTTCCAGTACCTTTGTGATTTCCAGAAAAAGAGAGCGAAACGCCTGATGTCATACAATCAAAAAGCGGCAGAACATGTTCTGCCGCTTTTTGATTGCGCTTATTTCCCGAGATTCCCGAGGAAATTCCCGACCACATCCCCCAGCACGCCCGCCAGGGTGTTGCCGACGCCCTCGCCCACACTGGTGGCCACATCGGTGCCCAGAAGAGCCGTCAGCTGCTCGGGGCACTCGCCCTTGAGCACCTTGGTGGCCGCCTTCTTTGTCTTGCTGTCCGCAGCGCGGTAGAGCTCAATCAGCTTCTTCTCCGTCGCCGTCACCTTGATGGATGTGTTGGCGTTTGCCGGCACCTTCTCCGTCTTGCTGGCCGTCTTCCCTGTGCTGGTTGTCTTGCCCGTCGATGACGTCTTGCCTGTTGTCGTCGTCTTACCGGTGGTCGTTGTCTTCCCTGTTGTCGTCGTCTTCTTCTCGGTGCCCAGAAGCGATGCCTGTGTCACACCGGTGGCCTTGGCGATTTTCTTGACGATAGCGTCATCCAGCTTGCTCTCGCCCCGCTCGGCCTTGCCCACCGCGCTTGCGCTGATGCCCACCGCCGCGCCCAGCTTCTCCTGGGAAAGACCCGCCTTGGTTCTCGCTTCCTTGATTTTTGCGCCCTGCTGTTTTGCTGTCATGTTCCGCTCTCCTTTCAAAAATCCATGGTGATGTACTTATACATTTTCTCCACGCCGAATGGCAAAGAGTTTCAGAAGCATGGCCTCCAGGGCGCCCTCCTGGGCAATCTCCCCTGACTTGACCTTCAGTTCATAGTCCAGGCAGCACTGCACCGAGTCCCGGACCGCTCCGCCGGAAATCTGACTGAGCTGTCTTCTGTAGCGGCCCAGGACAAAGCTCTTGATGTTCAGCAGCTTCATGGCCTCCGCATCGCCCACCCGATCGTAGGAGAGGATTGCCACATGCTGCAGCATCCTGAACTGATACAGCAGCATGGCCATGATGCCGATTCTGGTCTCGCCGCCCTCCAGCATGTCCCGCACGAGGGCAAAGACGCGCGCCTGAGAGCCCTCCATCATCGCATCCACGATGGCGAAGGCCTTGTACTCCCGGCTTGGGGTTGCAACGGATTCCACATCCTCGTCCGTCACCGTTTCCCGCTCCCCGCAGAAGGCTGCCACCTTGCCGATCTCCAGAATCATCCGTGCGGTGTCCCGGCCCACGGTGAAGACCATGCGCGCGGCCGTCTCCGGGGAGCAGTTCTTCCCAAGTGCCTTGAACTGTTTCTGGATCCAGCCGGAGAGTTCCCCCTCATCCATCTGCTGGAAGGTCACCACATGGCCGCTCTTCCCGATGGCCTTGTACAGCCTGCGCCTGGAGTCCGCCTTCCCGTGAACATAGAAGACGAGCACGGTGGAGGAGGGCACCTTCGGAATATAGGAGATCAGTTCCTCCTCGGGCTCCTTTTTGCCCAGAAGACAGGGCATATCCTCCACCACAATCAGGCGGACATCGCCCATCATGGGGACGGTCTCGCAGTCAGCGATCAGGTCTGCCGCGGATGGATCCTGGACGGTGGAGGAATTGAGCATCTCAAGCCCCTCTGTCAGGACCGCCGATTTGAGGGCCTGCAGCGCCTGCTGCTTGAGATATTCCTCCTCGCCCTCAAAGAGATATACCCCCTGGACATGTCCTGCGCGGATATCGCGCATCAGTTCACTTCGCTCCACGTCTTTCCCTCACCTCACTGTCTGGTGCTCACTCCACCGCGTAGGTGTGTCCCGCCTCGCAGATTTCAGCCCTCAGGAAGGCTTCCCTCGCCTCCTCCAGCAGCTGACAGCTGTCGATGGCCGGGTTCAGATGGGTGATCACCAGCCGCTTCACCCCGTGGTCCCGCGCAAGCTCGGCCGCCAGGGCAGCGGACAGATGCGGCTTTCCGACCGCCCAGGTTTCCCTGGTGAACAGACCGTCGATCAGGAGAAGATCCGCATCCTGCATGTATTCCCCGAGACAGGGCTGCAGATTCGTGTCCCCCGTGTAGCAGAGGGTCTTTCCCCTGCTCTCGATCCTCAGCATGATGGCCGGCACCGGATGAGCCCCAGGATAGACGCGGAAGGTCATCTCACCGATCTGAAGCGTGTCGCCCTTCTTCAGGTCATGGAGACAGACCGCATCTTCCTTCCTCAGAATATCCCGGATGGGGGATTTCTCATCCACGGGCGCATAGACCTGGAGCTGCTTTCCCAGAGCCTGCAGCCGGTAGAGCAGCGGCAGGACGTCCGCACAGTGATCAAAGTGCCAGTGGGTCAGGATCAGGGCATCCAGGCGCTCCGGCGGCATATAGGCCGTCAGCCGTCCCAGGGTACCGCTGCCAAGGTCCAGCTGCACGGCCGTATCACCCTGACACAGAAGATAGCCGGATGTCGCCCCGTTGCTTGCAGGATAGGGTCCGTTGACCCCAAGTGGAATCAGCTGCATATCGTCCCTCCGTGTGTCAAACGCAATTTCACTGTCTGTGCTTCACAGGGCATCCTGGATCTCGCACAGCGCCACATCCAGTTCGTCTCCATGCATATGCCTGGACAGAATCCGCACGGCCTGCAGAATGCCGCGGACCACACCGGCATCCCCTGTGTCCACACCGGCTGCACGGATGGATTTCTCCTCGCCGGACCGCGGTGCAGTCGCCTTCGCGGGCACTTCTTCGGATGCCATGTCCTCCGCCTTCCCGGTATGCTGCTGTGTGGGCACTTCCTCCGTCGCGGCCGGGCTCACCCCCGTCACCGCAGGTTCCTCCTCCGGTAGTGCCGGGATTTCCTCAGGCGCATCGGGCTTTGCCTCGAACACCTGCTGTTCTGTCATTTCCTGCCCGGTCGCTTCTGCTGGCTCCACGCCCTCTGCCCGCTCTGTCTTCTCAAAGGATACGTGGAACATATCCTCCAGGCGCTGGATCACTGGGTCTGGCACTTTTCGCTGTCCATGCTCCATCATGGAGATCATGTTGCCGCTCATTCCGAGCATCTCGCCCAGCTGCCGCTGCGAAACCTTCAGGACCTGACGGATCTCTGCAATCTTTTCTGCCTCGGACTCCACTGCGTCCATCCGCGACTGCATTTCTCTCTCACGGAGGACCGGATCCTCAAGAGCCGAAGCTCCACTGTCCGTCTCGGGCATCTCCTTGGGAGATTCTATCTCCTGCACAGGCTCTTCTGTCTCAGGAGCCTTCTGCGCCCCGCTTTCCTCAAAGAATGGCGCAATCTCCTCTTTCACCGAATCCAGGGTATATCCTTCGCGGAACATCGGCATTCTGCCGTTCGCCAGCCAGTCACGGCGCACATGGAACTTATCACAGACAAGGTCCATCATCTGATCCGTGACGCCCGCCTTTCGGGTCTCCATCTTGCTGATGATGGCCAGCGATCTGCCGATATAGTCGGCAAACGCCTTCCTGCTCAGCCCCAGCTTCTTTCTCAGGACCAGGATCCGGGGCTGGTTGAAGTCCTCGCCCAGTTCCCCTTCCCCGTGTTCAAGCCATGCTCTGGACACCTGATAGCGGTCACAGATCTCCTGCAGATGTTCCTCCGACAGTTTTCTTCTGTCCGCTTCCACCAGGGCCAGATACCCTGGCGCCACGCCGATCGCCCTGGCAAAGTCCGCCTGTGAAAGGCCCAGTCTCTCCCTGAGCTGTATAATCCGATCTTTCATCATATTACTCGCTGTCTGCAAAAATAAAGTCTCTCGACGAATAAAAAATGGCAATATCATGGGAAACAACAGAAGCGATTATACATCATGTGGGGAGAAATAGCAAAAAACAGGTGATCCAAAAGACATGCGCTCAGAAAGAGTTGTATGGATACTTCCTTCCCAACTGTGAACGGCCCGCCAGGATATATTCCCGGCGGGCCCAATGCCTGTATGATGATCTGCAAAATGCAGAGAAATGGTTGTGTTCTTTTTTATTGCACGTAAACTGTCAAACCCAGTTCTTTTGCCCGCTCTTCTGCGTAGCTCCCAGAAACAACTATGACAGAGATTGTTTCTTCAAAAGCATCCTGTGCAATATACGTGACCGATTCCGGGATCTGACACACCTTATCCGCAATGCCCAAGAATGACTCGCTCTCGATCCTTTTCAGCCCTTCTGGCAGTGCAAAATCTGCAGGCGGAATCAGTGAAATGGTTCCTTCAGGCAGTACTGTCACAGAAGCATTCACCGTGAGTGCCAGAGGACTGTAGTATTCGCTCCCATAGGGAGATACCCTCCGTGTGCCGACCGTGATCGCATTCCCGTTTTTGTACACTTCACATTTCCGAATTTCCTCAAGAAGAGCAGTGTTCTTTGTCAGATCCAGTTCACGAAGCAGTGTAAACGCGCATTTGAGCTGGGTAAGAGAAGGACACTGACTGACGTCCAGGCTGAAGAGATGATCTCCTGCACAGTCCAGTTTTTCCAGTCTGGCACACTCACTGACATCCAGCCGTATGATTTCATTCCAGGAGCAGTTCAATTCCGTCAGTGCACTGCATCCTTCGAAAGACAGACTTTCTATGCTGCTGTAGGCACAGTTCAGTGTTGTTAATTTGCCCAGGCCGTCTGCCTTCAGTTCCGTCAGGCTGCTGTTATAACCGCAGTATAAGGACTGCAACTCCGGGCACGCTCTGACATCCAATGTTGTCAGTTTGTTATTCTCGCATTCCAGATATGTAAGCGAAGTCAAATCGCTCAGATCAAGGGAGGATATGCTGTTGTATGAGCAGCTTAAGGTCGTGATCCCCGTGAAAAACCTGATCCCCTCCAGCGTTTGAATGTCATGATTGTTCACCAGTATCGACTTTGTATTGCTCATTTCTTCTGATGACAAGAGACCATCATTGTCCCTGTCTATATACGTACTGACATATGTCCGAAAGTTCTCATCCGGAAAGTTGGTATCGGTGATTGCAACATCCGCAAGTGCTGCTTCCCCAGCCACGAGGAGCAGCACCGTCACCATCGCCATCAAAATGAAACCCTTTTTCATAAGCGTACCTCCCCACACTTGTCTGTATGATCCCCCGATTGTCACTCATTCAATGCTTTCCCATGCAGTGAATGTCCAAAAAAGGCAGCCTTCCTGGCTGCCTGTGATCCCGAATCATAAAGCTCAGAAGCCCTCTGAGATCGAGAGATAGTTTACATCGATATACCCTTCTTTGTCATCAAAGCGGACACGCGCCCAGCCGCTCTGTACGGCCAGCACCTGCACCTCCGTGCCCGGCTGCACCGTGGTCATCACATGATAGGTCGTGCCGGCCCCGTAGCGGACGCGCACATCCCCACCGTTTGGCGATACCACATAGGCATAGACCGCACTGGTATAGGTCGTCTGCTGTGTGCGGGTCAGGTACTCTGTGAAGATATACCCCATCTGGTCGCCCAGCATCACTCTGGACCACTCCCCGGTTTCATCCAGCAGCGTCACCTCTGTGCCGGTCACCAGCTGCGCGATCAGCTTGCCCCTTGTGGAAGGCTGCTCCCTGAAATTGACAGGAGCAGAGTTAGGGGAGCGTACATAGCGGATCGAATCATCCTCGTTTTCCGGTGCATATGGATCTTCCTCGGACAGGAAGTCCGTCAGGATATATCCATCCTCGCCGTCCACTTCGATCTCCGTCCATTCATCGCCGGGCTCAATGACCTCGACCTCTGTGCCGGTGACCACCTGCATGATCGACTCACTGCTGGTGGAAGGCTCCCGCCGCACATTCACGGGCGCCGAGTTCGGAGATATAACATACCGCTTTCCATCGTCCACCGGATCATCCGAAAGAGGATCTGTTTCCGTGAGATAGTCCGTGAGCACATAGCCTTCCTGTCCGCCGATGAGGATCTTTGTCCATTCATCGCCCGGCTCCAGCACGGTCACTTCTGTGCCCGTCTTGGCCGTTCTCAGAAGGCCCTGATCGACGCCGGGATTCACGCGCACATTGACCGGTGCAGAATTGGGCGACAGGATGTAGGCGGCCCGGGCTGTCCCTGGCACGAAGCCCAAAAGTGCAAGAGCTAACACAAGGCATGACAGAAGACATGGGATCCGATGCTGTACGCATTTCATGGCTGATCACCTCGACATTGATAAGGGTTACCTGAAAGACCGCTGAGGAGTATACCACACTGGTTTCGTCCAGTGCAAGAAAGCTGAAATGTTCCCTGTTTGAGCCCGATTGAACGCAAATGAAGCATGGCTGCTTTTTCATAAAATGCATGCTTCATGCCGCTGCACGCTCTGGCATATCTTCCGCATCAAGCACGCTGGCATACAAGATATTCCAAGGGCGATGGAAAATCTCTCAAAACGCGGCCCTGCAGGGCTTCATGAACGCCATGAAACCTTTACGAATGGTGGCAAAAAGTATAAAATTCCCTTTGTATGCAAAGAAAAAGTTTCCTTTACTCAAGGTGTTTTTCAGGGCCTGAATCTTTCCCTCCCCTGCAGGCCTTGAAAAGAAAGAGAGGTTCCCTCATGCGCAGAACTCTTCCTGCCGTCATCTGCCTTATTCTGGCCATGCTGTGTCTGTGCTTTGCCACTGCACTTTCAGAGGAGCAGAAAGGTCTTCCGCTCTCCCTCAGTGAAATCCAGGATTTTGCGCAGGCATGTCTCACCCGGGCCCGTGACGCGGAGCTGCTCAATGACCCGACAGATCCCGAATCGTTTACGCCCGACGGCTACGCCTTTGTCTATGATTTTGCCGTCCTCTACTTTGACCGCCCCGTGTGGGAGGCCTCGAGCGAACTGAAGGGGATTCTCCTGCAGAGCGAGGAGGTGGACGACCCCCGCGGCCTCGTCTGCCCTGCCTCCCTGCAATCTGTCCTGGACGCATATCTGCTCACCAATGATGCTCTCGACGGAAGCCGGACCCAGGCAGTCCTCTACAATCTGGATTCCCTGCCCTCCTATGCTTCCTGGGGTATGCTGAACCGCGACGGGCAGCGTCTGAACACCGTCCAGTACTCGGTCCATGAGCTGATGGACGACGGCCTCTACTCCGACTGCGGCCTCCTGTACACCTTCACCGACGGTTATGTCAGCGCGATCCGACTCTTCGGCCTTGATACCCGCACGGATGCCACCTCGGTGCGCGCCACCATGGACTGGGTCCGGTCCGTCGACGCCCAGACCGGCTATGTTCAGGTGCCCACAAGCAGCATCGGGACAGACCTGCTCCCCTTTGATATGGATGACCTGCTGTTCTCGGGGCTCGATTTTGTCACCTGCACCCCCTCCTCCGCCCAGCACCTCTTCGGTGCTCCGCTCCAGGATGACTGGATGGAGGACGATGACGGTTCCTTCCTGGAGACCGTCGATTTCGACGGGCTGGAAATGACCTTCCAGTATGACACCGCACGCTCGAATCCCTATCTCACCTCTCTGACCCTTCTGGCAGACGATCTGGAGGGACCCCGCGCCATTCGCATCGGAGACAGCTTTTCCTCCGTGTTCACGCGCTTCCGCTACGGAGAGCAGGGATGGTCCGGGGAAGGCCCGGAGATCCTCTACGGCAATGTGGACGAGGTCCCCTACGCCATGGCGGAATACACCATGGACGCCGGCGCGACCCTCCGCTATGTCACGTCCGATCCCGAGGGGCATGAGATCGTGCTCTTCTGCATCTTTGAAAACATGACACTCACAGAAATGATTCTCTACAGGCTGTAACACATTTTTTTCGGAGGCAACTTATGAAAATTGACCTTTCCTGTCCATGTGAAGTCTGGCGCTGTCGCCTGGCAGACGAAGGGCACGGTGCGCAGGTCATCCTGAATAATCTGTCCAATCAGCACGTGGTCTCCACCGAGGTCACCCTGCTGATCACACGGCCGGGGCAGGACCAGCCGGAGCGGGTGCTGCACCGGGAGTACGATCTCCGTGCAAAGCCCGGCCAGAGCTTCACCGTCCTGGTGCCGCTGCCGGATGCGGACGCCGAGCCCAGCAAGGTGGAGGTGATCATCGAGAAGATCTGGTACGATGACGCCACCGTCTGGCGCCGGGGCCGCTCCCCCATGACGGAGTTCCAGTCCAACCGCCTGCCCAAGGGCCGTGACCTGGACCGGCTGCGCTTTGTGGCGGGTCCCCATGCCGTGGGATATCCGGAGGAGCAGGCGCAGGTGTGGATGTGCATGTGCGGCCGGCCAAATGCCCTCTCCAGCCAGACCTGTGCCCACTGCGGCAATTCCCGCGAGGAGATCTTCCGCCTGTACAGCCGGGATGCCGTGGACGAGGTCATCCGCCGCCACGAGGAGCGCCTTCGCCGCCAGTCCAGGGAGGCCATTCAGGAATCCGACAGCGCGCGCGGCGGCCAGGTGCAGGAGCGGATCGACCGGAAAAAGAAGCGGCACCCCCTGCGCGTCCTTGTAGCCATCATCGTCGCGGCGGCCGCCGTGTACGGCGCCTGGGTGTATGCCGTGCCCTTTGCACGCTATGAGTATGCGCGTTATCAGCTGTCCCAGGGACAGTGGGACGAGGCGATCGCCAGCTTTACCGAGATGGGCGACTATCTGAGTGCCCGGGACGAACTGCGCCGGGCCCGGTATGAGAAGGCAAAATCCCAGCTGGACAGCCGCAGCGAGAGTCAGCTTCTGGATGCCAGGGACGTCTTCACCCAGCTTGGCGACTATCTCGACAGCCGCTCCATGATCCACCAGGCGGACTATATGCTCGCCTCCCTCTACCTGACCCAGGGACATACCACGGAGGCAGAAGAGATCTTCCTCTCCCTTGGAAACTATCAGGACAGCGCCGACATGGCGCTTCTGTGCGTTTACACCCGCGCAGATGAGCAGCGCGCGGGCGGCGACCTGAAGACGGCCCTTGAGACCTACCAGACCCTGGGTGATTTCAGGGACAGCAAGGCCCAGGTGCGCGCCTGCGTCCTCTCCGGCGCCGAGGCCGCCCTGAAGGCGGAAAACGTGGATGAGGCCATCTCGTTCCTCGAGATCCTCTCCGACGCCGAGTCCACCGACGCCGCCGTGCTTGCCCTCTCCCAGCAGGCACACTACCTGAAGGGACAGCAGCTCTACGAGGAAGGCCTCATGGCCCAGGCAGGTGCCCAGTTCCTCCTGTGCGGCGACTACTCAGACGCCAGGGATCAGGCGCAGCTGTGCATCTATACCCCTGCCCAGGCCCTGATGGACGAGGGGAAGTACGATGAGGCCATGCAGCTGTTCGCCAGCATCTCGGGATACCTTGATGCCGACGCCAAGGCCCTTCAGTGCATCTATCTCGAGGCCAAAGC